>JAPLCN010000094.1:0-5615 GCA_026392215.1 Actinomycetota bacterium
AGAATATCCGATGACTTTGGAAGAATTTGAAAAAAAATTTAATACAGAAGAATCGTGCCGTGATTATTTATTTGCACTGCGCTGGTCAAACGGATTTGAGTGTCCTAAATGTGGTAATAACAAAGCATGGCCAATTGGAAATGTTTTGTTTGAATGCAGTAAATGTAATTATCAGACATCAGTAATAGCAGGGACAATATTCCAGGATACGCATAAGCCATTAACACTATGGTTTAGAGCGATCTGGTGGGTTACAGCACAAAAAAATGGTGCCAGTGCATTAGGATTGCAAAGAATATTAGGACTTGGCAGTTACCGTACTGCATGGACATGGCTACACAAATTAAGGCGTGCAATGGTTAGGCCTGGCAGAGATAAATTATCTGGATATGTGGAGGTTGACGACGCTTACATAGGAGGTGAAAGTGAAGGAAAGCGTGGTCGTGGTTCTGAAAACAAGATTCCTATAGTTGTTGCAGTTGAAGTAAAAAGTAAAAGAATTGGACGTATTAGAATATCGCGTATTCCGGATGCTTCTGGAGAAAGCCTTTTAAAATTTGTACAAGATTCAGTTGGGAAAGGCAGTACGGTCAATACTGATGGATGGCAAGGATATGATGGGGTGTCTGAAGCGGGGTATACACATGAAGTCACAATTGCTAATCACGTTAAAAAATCGGATTTGTTGCCTCATGTTCATTTAATAATATCTCTGTTAAACAGACGGCTGTTGGGAACCTATCAAGGTGCTGTAACAAACAAGTATTTTGATTATTACCTTGATGAATATACTTTCAGATTTAACAGACGTGCTTCACACTATCGTGGGAAGCTATTCTACAGGTTAATTCAGCAAGCAATAGCGATTTCACCTGTTCCATATAATACAATAGTGAAGCACATAGATGGTAATTATAGTAAACACAATATATAGTGGTTACCTTAATAAAGTGCATACCTAAGTAAAGCAATTCGAGGGCTTGACATCTATGTAGGAAAAGGTAAAGTAACTCGTGATTAAAATATGATCAGAAATTAATTAAAAGTTTATATAATGGAAGTATTAACATTTCTTCTCATTTGGGAAAAGGAACAAAGGAGATGAATAATTAAATGTACAAAGGTAAAAAGAGCTATAAAGCAATATCAATTAATTAATTAAGGTAATCATAAGGAAGATAGGAATGGAAAAAATAAAAAAATTAATTTCATTATTAAGAAAAATTAATATCATTATTAAGGAGTGATTTTGAATGTTAAAAAAAGTTATAATTACAATTTCAGTAATTTTGGTTGTCTTGTTAGGTACCACAGGGTTTTTATATGCTGCCGATAATAGCAACAATAAAACCTTTATTAATGTAACTTCAAGCAGCAATAAGGGAGGAACTATTACTCCCCAAGCTAGACAGAGTGTGCAAAAAGGTGACAATATTACTTTCAACATTTCTATAGATAGTGGTTATGAACTTGCATGGTTAAGAGTTGATAAGACAAAGCTAGATAATGTTGCTGATAACTCTTATACATTTGATAACGCTACTAAAAATCATACCATCCAGGCTCATTTTAGCAAGATTAAAACCTTTAAGGTAACTTCAAGCAGCAATAAGGGAGGAACTATTACTCTCAACGGTAAACAGGATGTGCAAAAAGGTGGCAGTATTACTTTCAACATTTCTATAGATAGTGGTTATGAACTTGCATGGTTAAGAGTTGATAAGGCAAAGCTAGATAATGTTGCTGGTAACTCTTATACATTTGATAACGTTACTAAAAATCATACCATCCAGGCTCATTTTAGCAAAACATCTAAATAAATAATAAAATTATTGCTAATTAGAGTACCGGTAATTCCATCTTCGGGGTTATAAAGTTATTTTATAACCCCATTCCAGCAATAAGTATAAATCATGAATTTTTCTCATTTAGTCATTATGATATCGGGAAATAAAGAGTTAAGGTACAAGTATGCCACCATCTCAAAATATCCTGCATAATATCTTCATATATTTTCAAATAAATTAGCGGCAGGAATTAGGTCACTACTTTTAGCTTTGGACAGTAAAATCGTGCTCAAGCAATGGTCATTTGGTAACAAAACAGGTTAAATTTGAAGTATTTTCAACAATTATTTCGAAAATTGGGCTAAGATTTATTTAATTTTATTGTCAACTATAACGCCGTCTTTTATTATCAGTTTCCCATCCCTCCATACGTCGATTTTAGAATAAGATTCGCTTAGTTTTTTCTTTTCTTCTTCGGAATAATTTCCGTTCTTATCTGGCATTAATTGCCTCCTTTGCTGCTTTATTCATAAACACTTGTAAAATTAGCTTGATTTTAGAGGCTTATTTCACTATAGCAAGTGTTATCCTAAACGTGATCCACAAAAGAATCAAGGACGGTCAAGAAAACTACTGATAAACAGACAAATAACAGTGAAGAGGATCAATACCATTAACTAAGAGTTTAAACAGCTTAGAAGTGGCCAACAGGTTAAAAGAATACTCAGAGAACATCGCACCTGGGCCAACTTTCCCACCCTATTTTTTTAAATATTTATTCCCCTCTACTATATATAAACGTTTAAACCACCTCATCAGGTATCATTCTTATTAAAATATTATTTATCCCTTCTATGTTATAAAGCGTTTTAACTGCCGACTTCGTATACTTATTTTCTAAATATTTTTTTATCCTTACTTAGATAGTCTATATTGTTGTCATTTTGACGACTCATTTTTTTAAAATAAATACCTTCAGCATTAATACTCCTCTCACCCTTTAATGTAGTTTTACCTGCCAACTTTAGGAAATGTTTTTTTAAAAAACTTTTTAACCTCTCACCCTTTAAAGTCATTATCCCTCGACTTTCCCTAGTTGTTTTTAAAATATTTTTTTATCCTCTACTATATAAACAATATTTATCCAGACTTTAGGATATACTTTTTGCAGAAATCTGCAAAAGGTCTGTTCTTGTTCCTTGATTTTCTTTTGCCTTTTTTCTAAATAATCCCTCACTATTAAATAACGAAATTTATCCAGACGTAGTATACATATTTTTAAAATATTTTTTATCCTCACTTATAAATAACAATATTTCCCCAGACTTTAGGCCCCTATTTTTTAAAAAACTTTTTATCTCTCTACTATATAAACAATCAAACTACATCATCAGGGGTCATTTTTAATAAAACATTTTTTTATCTCTCACCTTTTAAAGTCATTATAGCCCCGACTTGGCGACTAAAATTACTACACGCCTTTTAACCCCAATTCTGGGGCATTCCAAGAGGCCGTTTTTGAGAGCAAAGAAATATTTATTGTGCATTATTACATTATTTTATTGTCTTCCTAAATATAGAGTTTATTATTACGTATAATATATATAACAAGAAATAAGTTAAAAAAGGGATATTGTGGCCAGAAGAAAAAAATTACCTGTTATTTTAGAGTCTGAAGAAGCTGAAAAATTACTTAAGATACCCAATAAGAGATATTTACCAGGTGTGCGAAACCGGGCAATCCTTGCAGTTATGCTTAATATGGGACTAAGAGTAAGTGAATGTTCGAATTTACGGCCTGGAGATATTAATTTAACAAAAAATAAATTAAAAATTGTACAGGGCAAAGGAAACGTTGGCAGAGATTTGGCAATCCCATTTTATACAGCGGGAATCCTTAGAGCTTGGAAGGAAGCAAAGCCAGCCGGTACTGACTATTTTTTTTGCATAATAAAGAATAAGAAGAATGGCCAGTTTGCTTCTTCAGTTGGAAGTAAACTATCAGTCAGGAATATACAGACCTTTGTTAAAAGATACAGCGTAAGGGCCGGGATCACTAAAAACATTTCACCGCATACTTTAAGGCATACATACGCAACGCAATATTATAAACAAACAAAAGACATCGAGACCCTAAGACGTATTTTAGGCCATGCAGATATAAGCACCACCCAGATATATATTACACTTGCAAATATAGATGTTGAAAATGGAATGAATCAATTTATAGAAACTAAGGTTTAGGAAACGGTTTAGGAAACTTTAATTTATGAAACGTTATAGGGACTTTACAGCATTTTAATATCATTATAAAAAGGAGATAAACAATGAATGAAATGGATGAAGCAGAAAATAAAAGTATAAATTATCTTAATAAGAAAAACGCAGAAATTAATAAGAAAAACGCAGAGCTTAATAAGAAAGTCGGTAGATTTAATATGAAAAGTGCAGAACTTGATATGAAAAGAGCAGAACTTAATAAGGAAAGAGTAGAACTTAAAAAGAAAAGCGCAGAACTTGATAAGGAAATCGCAGAACTTGATAAGAAAAGAGCTGAACTTAAATCTAAACTTGATAAATAATCATTTTAAAGGAGAGAACATGAAAGATGACATAGACGATATAATGAAAGATAAAATTAAAGATATAATAAAAGATAAAACGAAAGAGCCAATAAGATTTACGATGTATATTCCAAAAGATTTAAACGAGCATATAAATTTTATCAGGTATAAGGAAAGGATCAGTAAAAATGCAGTAATTCTTGAGATCCTAAGAGAATCTTTGCCTATTAAAATTAAAAAATATCCTGAGTATGCGGAGCTTAAAAATCTATAACAATAATTTTACAGGTGCAGGTGCAGGTGCAGGTACAGGTGCAAGATATGCAAGTGTTATACACTTGCTATCGTAAATGACTTTACGATATTTTTGGGGTATCCCCAACCCCCTTAATTTAGTATTTAAAAGAGGGATTAAAATATGAGCAGAAAAAGAAAATTTTTAGTTGCTTTTTGGCTTGATGATAATGAAATTTTATCATTGAAAAATAAAATATCCAAAACCAGCCTTACCCGTAGCGACTACCTTAGAAAATGCTCACTAGATAAAAACATTACAGTAGTACCCGGAATAAGAGATTTAATAATTGAAATTAAGAGAATAGGAAATAACTTAAATCAGATCGCCCGGGCAGCCAATGAAGGCTCACTTACTATACTGGAGACAACTTAAAAAATCTAAAAGACGGCCTAAAAGAAGTCTGGGAAAAACTGGCGGAAACTCTAAAGAAAATATAAAAACCATTAGAAAATGACCTTAGGTTTATGGGAGTGCCGTTTACTCTTATCTCGTAGTGAAGGTGAGGGCCGGTGCTGTAGCCGGTATTTCCCATAAGAGCTATTAGGCTTCCTTGAGTAACTTTATCGCCTACATTTACCTTAAATTGGCTTAGGTGGGCATAAATTGTAACGTATGTTGTGCCGGTTTCGTTTGTTCCATGATAAAGCATTATTCTCTTGCCGAAGTTTCCGCTTGAGCCTACTGCAATTTATTTATTGCAGAATAGGACAGTATTGCAAAAGAAATTCCTCACTTTTGCAAGTAGGCCACTGCCGGCCATAACCAAAAAGGATTTATCAGCATATTTTAAAACAACACCCATTATTTATATCCCGGCAATAGAAACCAGATATATCCAGGAATGTGCATATAAATACAAGATACCGCTTACCCACCCTCAGATAAGTGAAAAACTTTTTAACCCATTATCAGAAATAATAAAAAATATAATCCCATTAGACATATTAAACGAAACCATAAAAAATC
>JAPLCN010000094.1:5649-6262 GCA_026392215.1 Actinomycetota bacterium
TATAGGATAAAAGAAAAAATAGCAGGTTTAAAAAGTGTCTTTACAGGCGTTAAATTTTAATATTTCAGTATTAAAATCTTCCAGGCCATTTTCAAGGGTATATAAATGTATACCCGGCTTATTTTCTTCGCTTATAAGGCAAATTTAGAGGTTAAAAAACTTACCAAAATACAATAAGTACAGTTTATAATTTATAATGAAAACAAATAAAAAAATAATATTATGAAAACCATAAAAATAAAAATTGAAGACAAACAGGAGTTTGAAATCAAAGTTGATGATGAAGACTTGTTCACTCTGCTTAAAATCCTCTGGGTATTTAGTAAATAAAATAAAAAAAGAAAGCGCCAATAATTTTGGAAGGTCTTATAATGAAGTTATGAAGGAAACAAGAGAAAGATATTTAAGCAATAATCATAAGCAAAATATCGTTAAAGAATTTGAACCTGTTTAGCTTTCAAGATTTCAATATTAGAATCATATTTTCTTCTAGTAATAATTTATAGCTTTAACTTATCATATCTTTTAAGAAAAAGTTCAAATGTTTTTTTTCTTTCCTTTATTTCTGCTACCCAGCTGGATAATAATTCCAGTCCTTCATCAGTTATTGAAT
>JAPLCN010000112.1:0-10544 GCA_026392215.1 Actinomycetota bacterium
AACTGCCTCTTGCAATGTGTTCAGCACTTTCAGGTGCAAACATGATTGTTATGCATGGAGGAGTAACAGCTGAGCTTGCATATAACCCGATTCTTGCAGTTATTGATGATGATGTAGCAAATACCATTGGCAGGATAGTCGAAGGCTTTGATGTCAATGATGCTACAATCGGTCTTGATACAATAATGGATGTAGGAGTCAGCCCGGGAACATTCTTAAGCACAAAACAAACCAGGACTTTCTGGAAAACTGAAGATTATACAACCCGTGTATTTGACAAGCTTTCATATAAAGAGTGGGTTGAAGGTGGGAAAAAGACAGTGCTTAAGAAAGCTAAAGAAAGATATGATGAGATTATTGCAACCCATAAGCCTCTGCCTTTAACTCCGGAGCAGGATAAAGCTATAACAGACATATTAAATGAAGCTACAGCATTTTATAAGAAAAAAGGTTTAATTTAAGAGTTGTAGATATGAAGCAAAGGGATGGTTCTCTTGCTTCCCAAAGTATAGCTTATTTACCTCTTTAAATTTTAATCTAATTGATGATGTGATCTAAAATTTAATTCGTGCACTTGACTTTTTAAAACACTTTAAATATAATAACTTTTATTAGTACTTGTATGACACGTTTGACAGGTAATGATTAATAAAAATAAGGCAGCTGTAATTATAATTAACAGTATCCTGGGGGATATAAGGCAAGGTAAATTAAATTCCGGTCAGGCAATACCATCACAAAATGAGTTATGCCTGAAATACAATACCAGCAGAGGAAGTGTCAGGGAGGCTTTACAAGCATTAGAACTGGTTGATGTATTGGAAATAAAACCTGGAATAGGTACTTTTGTTAAAACATTTTCCATTAATTCATTTTTCAACCCAGCAAGATTAAAATATAGGCCGGATGATAACTTAATTCCTGACTTATTAGATTTTAGAGAATTATTTGAGACCATCGTAGTAGGAGGAGCAATTAAGAAAGCAACTGAAGATGATATGAAGGCTTTGAAAGAAAACCTGGAATTAACTAAGTTTTATATAGATAAAGGGAACATTCAACAATATGCTAAATTAGATTATGAATTTCATGAAAAATTATCAGAATCTACGCATAATAAAATTATAAAAAATTATTTTGAAATCATTTTCCCTTTATTGAAGTATTCTATTACAGAGATTTTAGTTGAGACTACAAAAATGCCTAATGTTATGATTGATTCATACGGTTATCATAAAAAAATATTTAACAGTATAAAAAACAAGAACAACAAGGAAGCAATCAAAAATGTTAAAGAACATTTAGAATTCGTAAAAAAGAATTTTAAAATAATTTCTCAAAATAAAAAATTAACTAATAAAGCACCAGAGGCTTCAGAAGATAATAAAATTTAATATATAATTCTTGGCAAAGCAGAATGGGAGTAAAAATTGAGGAAAAGCTACCTGAAAGATATCTTAGCAAGTGGTAATTTTGGTTTATTTGCTGCTGGATTAGTGCTATTTGCTGTAATTTCTATTTTCTCCAGTAGTTTTTTAACACCTTTCAATATGTATACTATTGGCAGAACCTTATCACTTTATGCATTTATTGGATTGTCACAGGCTATTGTTTTAGTAGTAGGTGATATGAATTTATCTGTTGGTGCAATTGGTGGCCTGGCTACTATTACTGCTGGTTACCTGATAGACATCCGTCATTATCCTGACTGGCTTGCAGTTATTGCTGCCCTAGCGGTAGGTATTCTATGTGGCGCCATAATCGGTGTTATAACTACAAAAATGGGAATAAATGCTTTTATAGTAACCTTGGCTACTTCTTTTATTTTTACTGGGATTAATTTTGGTTTCACTCAGGGCTTTTCATTCGTTAATATCCCATCATCTTTTACTCTATTAGGGGCAGGAAGAGTAATTGGGATTCCATTCCTATTTATTTTTCTCCTTTTGTGTTTAATTATAATATTTTTGTTTTTTAGATTTACTGTTGCCGGCAGAAGGATACTAGCGGTTGGAGAGAATCCAGAGGCTGCAAAATTCTCAGGCATTAACACTGATAAAATAAAAATACTAAGTCATATTCTTTCAGGTTTTATTGCTGCACTAGCGGCTATTCTCTATATATCTAGAATGGGAACAGCTAGTCCAGTAACAGGGCAGGACTGGTTAATTGTTTCATTTGCCGTTGCAATTATAGGTGGCACAGCTCTTAGCGGCGGTACTATAACAGCTTTTGGACTGCTTCTGGGGGCAATAATTATGGTAATGATTAAAAATGGTCTCATACTATTACAAGTCGATGTTTATTGGGAACAAGCCTTCTTAGGTTTGTTAATATTGATGGCTGTAAGTATTGATAGAATTAGGACAGTTTATAATCAGAGAAGGTTATTAAGTTAATAATTTATTTATGGAGGTGATTAATAAAAAAGTTAAAAAATGAACTTTTGCAAAAATGGTACCAAATACCAATTATTAAAAGAAGTATAAGAAAGGAAACAAAATGTTTAAAAAAGTATTAACAATATTAACAATTGCGTTATTTGTAGTTTCAGTTGGCTTCGTTGGTGCTGGTTGTAAAACAACTGCTGCTGCTACTACTGCCGCTGCAGAAACAACTGCCGCTGCAGAAACTACTGCCGCTGCCGCTACTACTGCTGCAGAAACTACCGCTGCTGCAGAAACAACTAAAGATATAAGTAAGTATAAATTAGCTTCTTACTGGCCGGCAGTACATCCATATTATGAGTCAGTTAAAAAAGGTCTTGCAAAACACAAAGAAGACTTTGGCGTAGATGTATATTCACAAATAGGAACTGACTGGACACAACCTACTGAAAACGAACAGGTGGAGGCACTTATTGCTCAGGGATATAATGGTTTAATGGTATTCCCGTTAGATGCTTCCGGAGCCAATGCTCTATATAAAGAAGTTGTTGATAAGGGAGTTCCAGTAATTAATTTTGGTGCAGCAACACAGGTACCAACCCCGGCTTCATTTACAGTTGCAACTGATGTAAAAGCAGCTGCAATGATTGCTACCGAAAAAGTTATTAAAACAATGGGTGAAAAGGGTGGTATTTTAAACGTTCTGGAAGTTGTAACTGATCCTAACACTATTCTAAGGAAACAAGGTGTAGAGGAAGTTGTAGCAAAATATCCCAATGTAAAGATTGTTCAGACTATTGGTGATATGAATGCTGTTGAACAGTGTATAGAAAAAATCAGTAACGCTCTAGCTGCTCAAGGCGATAAAGTAAATGGTATAGTAACAACAGGATATAATCCAACTGTTGCTGTTGCTACCATACTTTCAGAAATGAAAAATACTAAAATCGCATTTGTTGGTATTGATGATGACCCTGTAGTTTTAAAGGCTATTAAAGAAGGATACATAACCGGTACATTTGATCAGAATCCGTATCTGCAAGGTTATGTTGGACCATTGCTGCTTGAATACCTGATTGATGGTCTACAGAAAAAACAGGACTATACATTTATTGATAGTGCAGGTGTTTTAATAACCAAAGACAATATAGATGGTGGTTTTATGGATGAGCTTTGGGGTGCAGCAACTGATCTTGCAAAAAATGCAAAGGCTACATACTTTAAATAATTACTAATATAGTAGTAGGGGGAATATCAGGTGTTAAAGATAAATAATATTAGTAAAGCTTTTCCAGGAGTTAAAGCTCTTGATGATGTTTCAGTAGAATTTGAGAAGGACGAAATACATGCCTTGCTTGGTGAAAACGGAGCAGGTAAAAGTACTCTTATGAAAATTATCGGCGGTGTCTATAAGCCAGATGAAGGAAAAATGTTTATTAATGATAATGAACTGGTGCTTAGCAGTTATATAGATGCATTATCCAAGGATATAAGTATGGTTAACCAGGAATTGCAGGTTTTATCCAGTTCCAGTGTTGCAGAAAACATAATGCTGGATAAAATGATAACTTTTGGAAGAACGGGTATATTAAATTGGAACAAGATAAACAAAATTGCTGAAAAATATTTAGATATGGTTGGACTTGATATTCCCCCTACCAAGCCTATTGGTGAATTAAGTGTTGCTCAGAAACAAATGGTTGAAATATCTAAAGCATTGGCTTCTAATTCAAAAATACTGCTGCTGGATGAACCTACTTCATCTATATCTGAAAGTGAAGTTGAAAAATTATTCAGAATTCTTAAAGGTCTTAAAGAAACAGGCATAATTATATTGTTTGTTACCCATAAGCTGGAAGAAGTTTTTAAAATTTGCGACAAGGTCACTGTATTAAGAGATGGTAAAAAAATTGGGACAAAGAGTATAACAGAAGTAAATAAGCAGGATCTTGTAAAAATGATGATCGGCAGGGAAGAAAAAATAGAATCTTATGTAAATAAAAGTGTTGATAGGGGAAATGTGGTTTTAGAAGTTAAAAACATGCATAAAAAACACAAATCAGAAAATGCCAGCTTTAAACTTTATAAAGCAGAGGTCCTAGGATTCTATGGTCTTGTCGGAGCGGGAAGGACAGAACTTGCACGATTGGTTATTGGAGAAGATAAAAAACAAAGCGGCGATGTATTTTTAAACGGTAAAAAAATAAATGTTAAATCAATTTCCGATAGCTTATATAAATACCGTATTGGCTATGTAACGGAAAATAGGAAAGAAGAAGGGTTGTTATTAAACAGTACCTTACTAACCAATATTGGCATAACAATATGGCCTAAAATTGCCAGCAAAATACTGAGATTCATAAATGGTGCAAAAGAAAGAAAACATGCGCAAAATATGGTTAAAAAGCTAGATATCAGAACAACAGGTATAAATCAACTGGTACAAAAACTTAGTGGTGGAAATCAGCAGAAAGTCAGTATTGCTAAATGGCTGGGGGCTGATTGTGACATCATTATTTTTGATGAGCCCACAATAGGTGTTGATGTAGGTGCCAAGGAATATATTCATAACCTAATATACAATTTAGCCCGGATAGATCAAAAGTCTATAATACTGATTTCTTCAGACATGCCTGAAATTATTAAACTGACAAATAGGATATATGTATTTAGGGATAAAAAAATAATCGGAGAGATAAAAGAAGTAAGTAAGGATTCAGACAGTTATGATATTGTTAGCAAAGAATTAGGGAATTATTACGCATAATATGGGTTACGGCTATACAGGTAAAATCTTAAGAATTAATCTATCAACTAAAGAGGCCAGGGAAGATAAATTAGACGATTCGTTTTACAGGAAATACTACGGCGGCGCTTGCCTAGGTGCTTATTTTCTTCTCAAAGAGTTAAATCCCGGAACTAGCCCATTCTCACCAGAAAACATCATTATTTTCTCCACTTCACCTTTAACCGGCATAGACTGCTCAGGAACAGCTATGCATAATGTCATAACTAAATCTCCTTTGACTAACCTGGTTGCCGAAAGCACTACCCCTGGTTATCTTGGCTCAATGATAAAAAAAGCAGGTTATGATGCCCTTATTATAGCAGGGAAAGCAGTTAAACCAGTGTATCTGTTAATTGACAATAACCAAGTTAAGATAGAAGACGCTTGCGATATTTGGGGAAAGACTACCTTTGTTTCTTATAAATACTTAAAAGAAAAACATGGCATAGAAGGAAGCATTGCCCTGATAGGACCGGCCGGGGAGAATCTGGTAAGATATGCTTCTATTGTAAATGACAACCTTTTCTTGAGTTCAAGGTGTGGTGTTGGAGCAGTAATGGGCTCAAAAAACTTAAAGGCCATTTTCATTAATGGCAGCAATGATATAAATGTATATGATAATAAAAGCATTAACAGGCTTTCTGCTTATTTTAAAGATAACTTTCTAAATAATCCGCTCAACAATGCCCAATATGGTCCTGCTGGTAATTCTGGATATTTAAAATTGATGTCCGACCAGGGAATGTTATCTGCAAAAAATTTTCACTATTCACATTTTGAAGATTCTAAAGAAATTGACGGTTTTACGTTAGTGGGTAATCATAAGCCGCTCAATATTAATTGCAATAATTGTGCAGGCGGATGCAAGAAAATTTTAAATGGATTTAAAAAAAATGGTTTAAAATCTGAATTTGGTTTGATTGAACTTGAAAGCTTATCTTCTTCAGTTTATAACCTTCTTATAAACAGCTCCGAAGCTGCATTAAAAATCTGGGACATAATCTGCGATTATGGCCTGGATGGAACATCTTTGGGCATAACTTTGGGATTTGCTATTGAATGCTATGAAAATGGCCTTATCACCAGGGAAGATACCGGGGGTATCGATTTAAAATGGGGGAACCACGATTCAATAATAGAATTAATATACTCAATCATCAATAGAAAAAATATAGGCGAAATACTAGCAGACGGAGTAAAACTGGCATCAGAAAGAATTAAAGATTCAAAAGATTTTGCGATGCATGTTAAGGGATTGGAAATACCCTCCCACGATCCGCGGACAAAGCAGATGCTTGGCCTGGGATATGCAGTTTCTCCTATAGGTCCCTATTATACAGTTGTTGAACACGACACGGACTTTGATTTCGAAGCTAACCAATTATTCATGGATAAAGTTGCTCCGCTGACAGTTTATGAAAGAATTCCAGCTGAAAGTTTATCAAGCCATAAAGTCAGGATGTTTTATTTATTGCAGCCTGCTTTTTCCATGATGGATGCTTTATGCAGCTGTATTTTTGCTTTTTCACCAGTCAGATTCTTTAATTTCAGTCATTTAGTCGAAATGGTTAATGCTGCAACCGGATGGGAGAGCTCCTTATTTGAATTATGGAAATTAGGCGAAAAAAGAATAAATATGTATAAGTTGTTTGCATTAAGGGAAGGCATTACTTCCGATGACGACGTTCTGCGTGAAAGATTCTTTAAGCCTATAGAAAATGGCCTAAAAAAAGGCGTAAGCATAAATAAAAAAGAATTTATCGAGGCAAGGGACCTGTATTATAAAATGGCAGGTTTTAATGAAGAAGGTATCCCCTCTAATTCTAAATTGCTGGAACTTGACCTTCTGGAATTTACTTAAATAAAACTGACTGCTTACCAATATTTTCTGTAAATATTTAGAGTTAAAAAGACACAAAAGGTGATCTGATTAATTGGAAAAATTCGATAGCTGCAAAAGAGTAGAATATAGTCTTAACAACAATATTCTTTCATTTGGCAAACCCGCAAAAGTTAAAGAAGAAACACGCAGAAGGATTGAAGACCTGGCGCCTGGTGGAGGTTTCATATTTGCCCCGATACATATTATTCAGAGTTCAGTGCCAACGCAAAACCTTATGGCATGGCGGGAAACATTACAGGAATATGGCATTTACAATTAATAAATAAAAGAAAGGTTAGTTATGGATTCCAGAGAGAGAGTTAGAATGGCCGTAAACCATAAGACTCCTGACAGAGTTCCCATAGATCTGGGAAGCATGCGATCATCCGGAATAGCCACAATAGCCTATAATAATTTAAGAAAAAAATTAAATATAGATAAAAAAGAGCCGCCAAAAATGTATGATTTTATTCAACAGCTGGCTTATCCAGATAAAGAAGTAATGGAATTATTCCATGTAGACACTATAGATGCTGGCCAGGCTTTTTTGCAGCATTTCGACGAATGGAAACAATGGGAGTTAAATGATGGTTCAAAATGCTTAATCCCTAAATTTTTAAATATAGAAATCAGTAAAGAAAATACTGTATATGTTTTATCAGGGGATGGAATCAGGCTGGGTAAAAAACCAAAATCATCATTATATGTTGACCAGTGTTATTGGGTATACAGAGATCAGGAAAGCATTCCAGATGACTTCTATGATAAAGATCTGGATGAGCATGTCTGGGCAATTCCATCGCCACCATGGCACCTGGACATTTTTAACGATCAGCAATACAAAGAATTTATAAATGGCATAAAAAATCTCTATGAAAATACAAGCTATTCAATAGTACTGGCTGTTGGCTGCAACATGTTTGAAACTGGTGCTTTTCTTCGGGGTATGGAAAATTTTATGATGGATATGTATGCAGATAAAAATAAAACAAAAAAATTGCTGGATAGATTAGTTGAACGAAACATGGTTAAACTTGAAAGAATAATAGGTGGAGTAGGAAAATATATTGATTTTCTTCAATTTGGCGATGATTTAGGAGGACAGGATGGGCCTTTTATGTCTCCTGAAATTTACAGGGAAGTATTTAAGCCCAGGCATAAGAAGATGTGGGATTTTGTTCATGAAAAAAGCAAGTGCAAAGTTTTTTTACATTCCTGCGGATCAATTTATAAATTGCTGCCGGATTTGATCGATGCCGGCCTTGATGTTTTAAACCCTGTCCAGACGACCTCCAGAGACATGGAGCCTGAAAAACTAAAGAAAGAATTTGGGAAAAATATTGTCTTCTGGGGAGGCTGCTGCAATACAAGGGATGTGCTTGCTAATGGGACCCCTGAAAAAGTAAAAAAAGATGTAGAAGAAAGAATAAAAATATTGGGAGAAGGAGGAGGACTTGTATTTAACCAGATACACAATATTTTAGCAGATGTTCCCCCTGAAAATGTTATAGCAATGTTTAAAGCTGCATATAATTATAGAAAATATTAAACTTATATTTAAAGGAAAGGTGGTTTTAAGTGGGCAATTATAAGGCTGATAAATCAAATAGGCTGAAAGGAAGGCTTTCAAAGATAGGAATCCGCCCTACTATTGACGGTAGAAGAAAAGGAGTAAGGGAATCTTTAGAAGATCAAACCATGAACATGGCTAAATCTGCTGCAGATTTTTTATCTAAAAATCTTAAACATTCAAACGGGATGCCTGTAGAGTGTGTAATGGCAGACACCACCATAGGTGGCGTAGCAGAGGCTGCAATGGCAGATGAAAAGTTTGAACGGGAAGGAGTAGGTCTCACCGTTACTGTTACACCTTGCTGGTGCTACGGTTCAGAAACTATGGATATGAATCCTTATACGCCAAAAGCCATATGGGGATTTAATGGAACTGAGCGTCCGGGCGCAGTATATTTAGCGGCAGTTTTAGCTGCTCATTCTCAAAAAGGCCTGCCTGCATTTGGAATATACGGAAAAGATGTACAGGATGCAGATGATACAAATATACCTTTAGATGTAAAAGAAAAACTATTGCAGTTTGCCAAAGCCGGACTTTCAGTAGCTACTATGCGTGGCAAATCTTATCTTTCCATAGGAAATGTTGCCATGGGTATAGCTGGTTCAATTGTAAATCCCAGAAGGATAGATGAAGGGATATATGACAAGAAAGAATACCTTAAAGCACTTGAATGGGTTAAGAAGAATTGCAGGGAAGGTAAAGATAATAATTCCGATAAAATTCAAAGATCTAGAGAACAAAAAGATAAGGATTGGGGATTTGTAGTTAAGATGACTCAAATTGCCAGAGATCTTATGATCGGCAACCCTAGTCTTGATGAATATGGATATGGGGAAGAAGCTTTGGGCCATAATGCAATTGCTGCCGGCTTTCAGGGACAGAGACAATGGACTGACCACTTTCCCAATGGTGACTTTATGGAAACCATTCTAAACAGCTCTTTTGATTGGAACGGTATAAGAGAAGCATTTATTATGTCTACAGAAAACGATGCTCTTAATGCTACCTCCATGCTTTTTGGGCATCTTTTAACTGACACTGCTCAAATATTTGCTGATGTTAGAACTTTCTGGAGCCCGGATGCGATTAAAAGAGTAACCGGCTACAAGTTGGAAGGTACTGCAGCAAGCGGAATAATACATCTTTCAAACTCCGGATCAGCATCACTTGATGGCACAGGGGAACAGGAAATAAACAGAAAACCAGCATTAAAGCCTTATTGGGAAATAAGCGAGGAAGAAGTAAAAAAAATTTTAGCAAATTCTCAATTCAGACCGGCTTCAGTAGAATACTTCAGGGGTGGTGGTTTTTCTGCCAATTTCCTGACTAAAGGCGGAATGCCTGTAACTATGTTTAGAGTGAACCTCGTAAAGGGATTAGGACCAGTATTACAAATAGCTGAAGGTTACTCAATTGAGTTACCGGAAAATGTTAATAAAACCTTGATAGACAGAACAGATCCAACATGGCCCACAACGTGGTTTGCTCCAAAAATAACAGGTAAAGGTGCTTTTAAAGACGCTTACTCTGTTATGTATAATTGGGGAGCCAATCATTCAGTTTTAAGTTATGGCCATATAGGCTCTCAGCTTATCACACTGGCATCTATGCTTAGGATTCCGGTATCTTTAAACAATGTTGAAGAGGATAAGATATTCAGGCCGAGTGCCTGGAGCTCATTTGGAACCAAAGATTTAGAGGGCGCAGATTACAGGGCCTGTAAAAATTTTGGACCGTTGTATAAGTAAAATAAATTAGTTTTTAAGTTATTACTTATATTTTTTGAGCTTAACTAAATGGAAACTATGATTTTAATAAGAAATAGAGATCACATTTTTTGAGGAAATTGCTGGTTTTATTTTTTAGAATTTAAAATATAAATTTCTATAGGGGGAGGTATTGTGTTTACAAATT
>JAPLCN010000112.1:10559-39339 GCA_026392215.1 Actinomycetota bacterium
ATATGCCAATGGTGCCAAGGATTATTTGAAAAATATGCTCGGGGTTTCTATTGTAGAATCTGCTCCTTCAATCAACAGTAGGATTATGTAAAATACTGCATGGAAATTGTTTAAAGCAGAAAATGTAGATGCTGTTGTTATTTTCAACGGAACATTCAGTACTGGAGAAGTTACTACAGAAATTGTAAGGAATATTGAAGTTCCATATCTTGTTTGGGGTATAGAAGAATTTGCAATTAAAAAACATAATTTTACAGGTTCAATGGTTGGGGCTTTACCGCAGGGCGGTATTTTTCTTAATTTTGGACAGAAGTTCAGCTTTGTTTATGGGAATGTTTCAAAACAATCTGTTAAAGACAAAGTGAAAGTGTTTGTAAATGCTGTGAGAGCAATTTCCCATCTAAGAGAAGCAATTATTGGTGTTATTGGTATGAGACCGGATGGTTTTGAGATCTCAGGTTTTGATGAACTTCAGATTAAAAAACTTTTCGGTACAACCATAACTAAGGTTTCAATGTATGCCTTTACAAATACGATTAAAGGTATAACCGAAAAAGAAATAGATGAAGACATGAAAGTACAGCAGGAAATTTTTGAAATCCCTCCCGAAAATTTGAAAGAATCAAGGGGGCTTTCAAAAGTATATCTCGCAGTAAAAAAAGAAGTTGAAGCAAGAAACCTGACATCTTATGCTCCAGACTGCTGGCCGGAGTTAAGGGATCTTGACAAGACAGCTATTTGTCCGGCAAATGGCAGGATGTGTGCTGAAGGTATTATGGCGTCATGTGAAGCAGATGTTAATGGCTCATTAAGCCTAATGATGGAGCACGCTATGGCTCAGTCTACACCTTGGATTGCAGATCTTGTAAATTATATAGAAGAAAAAGATGCAATTTTGTTCTGGCATTGCGGAAATGGTCCGTATGACCATTGTGATAAAAAACCATTAATTGAAAGACCATTTGGCGGTCTGGCTGAAACCTCAATTGCAAGAAGCGGAATTGCAACCGTTGTAAGGTTAACTGCAATTAAAGGCAAATATATCATCCATGTTGCTTTAGGAAAAGTAATTGATAGTGAGTTATATATCAAGGGAAGCAATTTAACCATAAAAATGGAAAACGGCAACATGAAATTTATTGAGTCTTTAATGATGAATGGTATCCCACATCATAATGCAATTGTTTATGGAGATATACTTGCAGAAGTTAAGGAATTTGGAAATTTGATGGATATACCTGTAATTGTTGCTTAGTAGTAATTAAATAATTTTTAAAGCATAATAGGATTTAATCTTAATTTTTAAAAAAAGTAATAAAAAAGAGATCAATGGAGGAAAAATGAAGAAGTTTAAATTATTCATTGACAATCAGTGGGTTGAGCCATCGGATGGAAAATACTTTACTTCTTATTGCCCGGCAACTGGAGAACCACTTGCAGAACTGGCCTTAGCATCAAGTGAAGATGTAGATAAAGCAGTTAAAGCCGCAAGGAAAGCATTTCCGGAATGGTCTGCAATGGATGGGGACAAGAGAGCAGAACTTATGATGAGGGCTCTCGATATATTCAGGAAAAGAAAAGAAGAGTTTGCAATAATTGAAGCCAAAGATGTTGGCAAGCCTATTACAGAGGCAAGAGATACAGATCTGAATTATACTTTCAGAGCGATGGAATATTTTTCAAATCTTGGAAGGCAGATAAGGGGGAATGTAATACCATTACCGGGACACACTGCGTTCTGTTATGAAACCTACGAACCTTATGGAGTAGTAGGTTCAATTATTCCATGGAACTTTCCGCTTCATATTGCTACAAGGACAATCTGTCCTGCATTATCAGCAGGGAATACTGTTATTCTTAAGGCATCATCATTCGCACCAATTACATGTTCAATGATGGCAGAGATATTCCTGGAAGCTGGTTACCCAAGAGGTGTATTTAATGTTGTTTCCGGTTCAGGCAGTATTACAGGTGAAGCAATCTTAAGACATCCTGATGTTAATATGGTTTCATTTACCGGTTCAACTGCAGTTGGAAGAAGATGTCTGAAATCATCTTCCGAAACTAATCTGAAGAAGGTTTTACTTGAGCTTGGAGGTAAAGGACCATTTATTGCTGCAAAAGACTGTCTCGTAGATGACGCCGTAAGCTCCTTGATTATAGGATTTAACTTCATGCAGGGTGAAGTATGTTGTGCGTCAACCAGAGCTTATGTCCATAAAGATATATATGATGAATTTGTGTCAAAACTCGTAAAAAGGTGCAATGCCATAAGACTCGGCGATATCATGGATCCTGCAACCCAGATGGGTGCTTTAATTGATGAGAATCAGTTTAAAATTATAGACGGTTATGTACAGGGTGCAGTAAAAGACGGAGCTAAACTGCTTTGCGGTGGATTCAGATACACAGAGCCTCCGTGTGATAAGGGATTTTTCTACAAACCAACAGTTATTGAAGTAAACAGTAACAATCTTAAATGTGTTCAGGAAGAAATATTTGGACCGGTTGTAATTGTTGCAAAATTTGAAGATATCGATGAAGCAATTAAGATGTCCAATGACTCTGTTTACGGTCTTGGTGCAACTATTTGGAGCGAGAATTACAGGACATTAATTAACGCATCGGAAAGATTGAATGCCGGAATAGTATGGATGAATACAAATGTAATGTCTAAGATTGAAGCTTCATATGGAGGCAATAAAATGAGCGGTCTTGGCAGGGAAGGTGGAGTAGTTGGCCTTATGGAGTATTTGAAATGTAAAAATAATGTGCTTTATATGGGACCTAAAGAAAACTATTACGGATTTAAAAACTAAGTAGTAAATTTATAAACCAGGCAGTATAATAACAAGATTTATGTAGTATTTGGTTAATAATCTTAAGTAACAGAGAGGCTATAATAATTTATGAAATAATAGTCTCTTTGTAATTAAATATTTTGCTAAAATTTAAGAATTGGTTTAGAGGTTTGAAATTATGGCAGATAATAAATTTAAAGTAGTTTTTACTGATTTCGATTTTCCAGGTATAGATATTGAAAAAGGTGTTCTAAGTGAAATTGATTGTGAAATTGTTACCCCGCAGACAACTAATGAGGATAAATTAATAGAAGTTTGCAGAGATGCTGATGCTCTGCTTGTTCAATACGCTCAAATAACAGAAAAAGTAATAAACAGCATGACGAAATGCAAAGTAATGTCCAGGTTTGGCATTGGCGTGGATTCAATAGATGGAAAAGCTGCAAGGGCAAAAGGCATCCATGTATGCAATGTACCTGATTATTGCACGGATGAGGTTGCTGACCACAGTCTGGCTATAATTCTCAGCTTAGGAAGAAAAATTGTCCAACTTTCAAACTCTGTCAGGGAAGGCATATGGGATACACTAAAAGTGGGCAAACCAATTTATAATTTTCGAAACCAGATTCTAGGGTTAATTGGCTTTGGTAAAATACCTCAAAATCTTTGCCTGAAAGCTATGAATTTATTTAAAGAGATTCTAATATATGATCCGTTTATTTCGCTTGAAACAGCTGAAAAATTTGGAGTCAGAGCAGCTACATTTTATGAAATTCTAAGATCCAGTGACTTTATTTCCATTCACTGCCCCTTAAACGAAAATACCAGATACATGTTTGGTTTGAGGGAATTTCAACTTATGAGACAAACAGCTTACATAGTAAATACTTCCAGGGGGGCAATTATTAATACCGCAGATCTTTATCAGGCTATAAATACCGATCTTATTGCAGGGGCGGGACTTGACGTGCTTGAAAAAGAACCCCCGGGAATGGATTTTGCACTTGCAAAATTAAACAATGTAATAATTACTCCCCATGCAGGCTATTATTCTGAAACTGCACTGGAAGAACTGCACAACAAATGGGCAATAAACGTTCTGAAAGTTTTAAAGGGAGAGAAGCCAGTAAATGTAGTTAATTTGTAAATTGGGTGGGTTTGCAATAAAGATAAAATCAAACTTGGTATATAAATTAATAAATTGGAATTTAGTTATTTTAGTCTGTTAATTTGGGAATAAAAAAATTGAAATTTTTATAATTTAATTATTTTTTAGAACAGGAGAAGGTTATGCACATTCCGAAAGGTACAGTTGTAGCAATGCTTACCCCTTTTGATGACAAGGGGAGGGTAAGCGAAGTTGAAGTAAGAAAAATGATAAATTTTTTCATAGCTAAAGGAGTAGATGGCATATTTCCGGTAGCTTCATGTGGTGAATATACTCATATAGATATGGCAGAGCGAAAGTTTTTAATAGATGTAGTTGTTGATGAGGCAAGAGGAAGGGTTGACATTATTCCAGGAAGCGGTGCAACATGTTACAAACAGTCAATTGAAATGGCTAATTATGCAAAAGAAAAAGGATGCTCTGGAGTTGTACTTCATGGACCTTACTTTTTCCAAAATACACAAGAAGTAGTAGAAGGACACCTTCGAAAAGTCGCTGAATCAGTAGATATTCCAATATTTTTATATAATATCCCCTTTTTTGCTAATGAGGTAACACCGGCCATGGCAGAAAGACTCTGTTCCCTCCCTAATGTAGTTGGAATAAAAGAATCCTCGGGAAACATGATAAATGTTATGAATATACTCGAGATGACAAAAAAAATAAATCCGAATTTTAGGGTAATGCTGGGAGCTGAAGAAATATTTTTGCCTTCTCTGATGATGGGTGCACAGGGATGCATGACTGCATCTACGGGAGTGTTACCGGAATTTGTTGTAGGGATTTACAGGGCCTTCATGGATGGAAATATTAATTTGGCTTATAACCTTCAGATGGCGATGCTGCCAATAATAAGAGAGATGAAAACTGTTAATTTTCCTCAAGGATTTAAAGAAGCTCAATCTTTAAGAGGAATAGATATGGGAATTCCCAAAATGAATTATCCTACTGCAGCACTGGCAAAGATTGCTGATTTGAAAGAAAGACTAAAATTATTAATGGGTTCAGTACTTAACACATATTTCCCGAACGAAGAATTAAAGTTTAATTTTGATTCAAAGATGGCAAAATTAGGCTATCCTGGCCCATCTTATGAACCTGCAAACATTAAGAAATATAATGATTGTACTATGTGCGGAATGTGTGATGGAGACAGATGCAAAAATGGAAGCCAAAAGGTAGCAGGATCGGCAGAAATGCAGAGCTTTAGTAGCGGCAGCCAAACTATCATGGGGAATGGAGATATTTCCAAAGAAGAATTAGATAGGATAGTTTCTGAAGTTGTTAAAAAAGTAATAAGCAACAGATAAGGAAACAAAGGGACGGTTCTCTTGCTTCCAAAATTACATTTAATTAAAAACATTGGTAATTCATAATAAATCTTTACCCTTAAAATAAAAAAACTACTAACCAGGAAATTTTGCAGTAGTTAAAATATTAAACACATATATTTTTCCTCCGCTAGAATTACCTAGTTCAGGTTCTATGAGTCGATTGGAAAACCAATCCTCTCAGCCTAAAGCTCCCCAAGTTTAAAATTATAAAAAAAGCAAAAGAACTTTTAAGATTTTACTTTAAAACTGATATTAAAATAAAAATTGTAGAACGTAAATACAATTATTTACTTAACAATATTGCGGGCTCTTCAGCTCATCAGCAACTGGTATTTCAGATTTAAAATACATACCTGTTCAAGATGACAGATAAAATGTATAATATTTAATAATGTTTAAAGAATAAAAGGCAAAAAATGACTAGAAAAGGCAAAAAATGACTAGATTTTGCAGGGAAATAGCAAATAAAATTGATGGCATTAAGGGCCCTGATATTAATGAAAAGCAGTTAAAAATTTTTACTATAAACTTTCTGCAGGTAATGCATAATTTTAAAATTTCTTCTCAAATTTGCAGTAATTTTAATGAAATAGCGCAGGAACCATTAAAAAATAAGGATGAAATTATCCGCATAGCAGAAGAAACCCTTAAAACAATTGAAGAAAAAAGCAAGAGTGTTCCGCCAAAACATGGAGCCTGGAAGTAAACTATTATTTTTATAGTATAATATATTGTTAAGGTGGATTAAATTATGAAATTTTCTTCAAGAAAAAAAGATATATTAGAACAGGTGATACTGAACTTTATAGAAAGAGCTGAACCTGTCTCTTCTCATATTCTGGTTGAAAATTTAAAAAATGAGATCAGCTCTGCAACCATTAGAAAAGAGATGGCTGATTTGGAAGAAATGGGCTATTTGTCTCATCCTCATACATCTGCAGGCAGAATCCCTACAGATACAGGGTACAGATACTACATAGACAATGTTGTTTTCGGAGATGAAAAATCCAGGATTAATGTACAGAACCAGATGGCTCCTTTAAGTCTTCCGGTAAACAGGGAAATGGATCTGGAGACAATCCTGCAGCTTTCAACAGAAACTTTATCCAAATTTACAAATTACCTTTCAATGATTGTAGCCCCTGAAATAAATCAGAGTAAGTTAAGGCATATTGAACTTTTAAAATTTGAAAAAAATGATTATCTTTTTGTCTTAATAACTGATTCCGGCAGAGTATATAAAAAAAGATTCAGCATTGACGGAGGATATAATGACCTGGATCTTCAAAGAGTTACAAATATTTTAAATTCACAAGCCAGAGACAAGCTTATTCATGAAATCAATTTTGAAAATACAATCAGGATTGCTGAAAATGACAAATACCTGGTATTTTTAATAAATAAGATAATTAATTTAATTAAGAGTTGTGAAGAAAATTTTAATTCCTATAACAGAATATTTATAAGAGGGACATTGGGTATGCTTAAAGATCCTGAATTTGTAGATTTTAACAAATTTAAAAAAATAATAGATATCCTTGAAAATGAATACCTGTTAATGAAGATACTTTTAAATTATTCCGGTGAAAATGAAATCAATGTTAAGATTGGAAGCGAAATTTACGGTTCGGAAACAGATGATTTGAGCCTGGTAGCTTCAAAGTATAAAATTCAGGGGAGTTCTATAGGTTCCATCGGTATTTTAGGGCCAAAAAGAATGAATTACTTAAAGGTAATTAGCATCTTAAGAAGGTTTAGTGACAGCCTTACTGATTTATTAAATTATAAAACTTAGATTAATTCGGCATGAGTATTAACGATATCAAAAATATTCAAGCCGTATTTTAAAACATTCTAAAGCTAACCATAAATGCTTTTAATATCATTCTTATTATTTGTTTTAAAAATTTGTTTTAAATTATTTGAAATTTTTTGAAATTTAACTAAAATTATGTATTTGCTTAAATATTAAAATTATTTTTAAGGTTTTAATTCTTAAGATATTTTAAAATTTTTTATAGACTATTTAGGGGTGGATTTTTTTGGCTTCAAACAAAAGAGATTATTATGAAGTACTGGGAGTTTCCAGGGAAGCTTCTTCGGAAGAAATAAAAAAAGAATACAGAAAGCTTGCAAGGCAGTTTCATCCGGATGTAAACAATGGTGATCCTGTGGCAGGAGAAAAGTTCAAAGAGATTTCCGAGGCTTATGCCGTTTTAAGCAATGATGACAAAAGAAGGCAATATGACAATTTCGGATTTAATAACAGCCTGTTTGACAATTTTGACAGTGAAAGTGTTTTCAGCGAATTTGGGTTTGGCGATATTTTAAATATGTTCTTTGGAGGGTTTGGCAGTAGTGGTTCTTCCAGGACTTCTTCCAGAAGGCAGGCCAGGGGAAGCCATATAGAAACAAAGCTGGAAATAAGCCTTAAGGAAGCAGCCTTCGGGATTGAAAAGGAAGTAGAGTATTCCTGCAATGATTTATGTGATATATGCAATGGAACAGGCAGTGAAGATACAGGCGGAGTTGAGAAATGCAAAGTTTGTAACGGAACAGGACAAATAAAATATACCAGGCAGACATTTTTAGGCAACATGGTAACTTCTTCCCCATGCAGCAATTGCGGGGGAACAGGGGAGATTATAAAAAACCCGTGCAAAAAATGTTCGGGTAAAGGATATTACAAGCAAAAGAAAAAGTTAAAGGTTAAGGTTCCTGCAGGTATTCATAACGGAGACAGCATAAGGGTATCAGGCAAAGGCAGTTCAGCTGGAAGAGGATCAATAAGCGGAGATCTTTATGTGGTTATTTCTATTGCGCCGCATCCATTATTTCGAAGAGAAGAAAATAATATTATTGCCGGCCTGGATTTGTCTTTTACTCAAGCAATTCTTGGAGCAAAATTTGAAGTAGAAACAATTGACGGTAAAGAAGACATAGTAATTGAGCCTGGAACTCAACCCAATACAAGGCTTGTGTTAAAATCCCGTGGAATGGTTGAGTTTAATGGTTACCGGAGGGGCGACCATATAATAAATATCAATGTTAAGATCCCTACAAAACTTTCACGAGAAGAGATTGAAATTTTAAAAAGAATTGCTGAAAGCAATGGCGAAGTTGTTGGAGATGGCAGCAAATCATTTTTTTCAAATCTTAAAGAAGCTTTTAAAAGATAAAAACACAAATCTGCTGACAACTGCCGGCTAATATTAAGAAAAGCTTAAAAAATAAAAAATGAGCTATCCTTACTTTTTTATTTTCAAAGAAAATATCAATGAATCTGGCATTGAAATAATTAATGATGATTTAAAGCATCTAAGCCAGGTTTTAAGGGCAAAACCCGGAGACCTGGTTGAAATATCTGATAATATTAATTACAGATATCTGACTGAAATCATTGATATAAAAAAGAATCGGGCAGAATTAAAGATAATAAGCAAATCAGAAATAAAAAAGAGCCTTATTGAAATTTATTTGTTCCAGTGCATTCTTAAAAGAAGCTCTATGGAGCTTGTAATACAGAAAGCAGCAGAGATAGGACTCAATGCAGTTATTCCTGTTAAAAGTACGCGGGTAGTTGCCAGTGAAAAAGAAGGCAATCATAAATTGGCAAGATGGCAAAAAATAGCGCTGGAAGCCTCAAAGCAGTCAAAAAGAGATTTTAAATGTGAAGTATTAAATGAACTGATAATAAAGAATGTAAATCCAAGTGGTTTTGATGTTTTTTATGTTCCTTTTGAGGAAGAAAATCCGATAGAAATAAGGAGCAGAAATATAGTTAATAGCCTCAAAGCTATTATTGAAGATTATAGAAAAAGCCAAAAAAGAAAAAATAGTACTAATGATTTTACCGGTAAGGCTGATTGTAACAAATTGTCGGGAAATAAAAATGAAAAATTAAAAGTAGGCTTTATAATCGGGCCTGAAGGTGGTTTTGAAGAAAAAGAAGTTGAGTTTCTTACTAAAAACGGGGCAGTTCCTATAAGTTTGGGAAGTAATATTCTTAAAGCAGAAACCGCTGCAATATTCATGTCATCAATAATTAAATATATTCTTGAAATATACTAAGTAATTTAATATTTCCATTTACGCACCAGGGTATTTCATGTTGTTTTCTTAACTGTTATTATTCCCGGCTACCAGAAATTAATAAAACATTATAAAAAAGAATTATGACTCAAAATTCAAAAATACATGACGGGAAAAACGAAAGAATAAAATTAAAAAGATTTTCTGTTTTTACATTCGGATGCAAGACAAACCAGAGCGAATCTGATGTTATAATCAGAGAACTTTTATCTTGTGGATTTGAACTGGTTCAGTACAGTGAAAAGCCTGATTTTATGATTATAAACACATGCACCGTTACTTCAATAAGCGATAAAAAGGCGAGACAATTAATCAGAAGGATTAAGTTGTTAAATCCTTTAGCGAAAATTATAGTTACCGGTTGTTTTGTTAATTTTAATAATGAATTCTTTAATAAAACCGGTATAGATTATATATTCTCAAATGAACACAAAGATGAAATCACGGGTTTCATAAAAAAAGAATCAGGATATGATAATCTTAGTGCTGATAAGGAGGCCCGGCTACAATTAACAGGCAGACATACGAGAGAGTTTATTAAAATTCAGGATGGCTGCGAACAAAAATGTTCTTATTGTATTGTTCCTTATGTCAGAAATAAATATAAAAGCCAGCTTCCCGGAAAAATTATTGAAGGTATTAACCTGGCTTCAGCCAACGGACTTGAAGAAATAGTTATTACGGGGATACATATTGGAAAATATGGGGCAGATTTTAACAGCAATGACTCTGTTGCAATTGACAATGTTAAATTTTCCGATTTAAACTTATGCTCACTGCTTGAATTATTAATAAAAAAAACCCATATTAAAAGAATAAGGCTAAGTTCAATAGAAATAAATGAAATAACTGATGAGCTCCAGTTATTAATTAAAAATAATGACAGATTAGCAAAACATTTGCACATACCCCTGCAAAGCGGAAGCAGCAAAGTGCTCAGTGACATGAGAAGGCCTTACGATAGTAGTTTCTTTTTTGAAAAAATAAAAAAAATTAAAAAATTACTTCCTGACGCGGCATTAACTTCAGATATCATCGTAGGTTTCCCAGGTGAAACCAATGCGGATTTTAATGAAACATTAAATGCAGCAGTGGAAATAAATTTTTCAAAAATTCATGTTTTTAAATACTCGCCAAGAAAATTTACGCCGGCAGCTTTAATGGATGATCAGGTTAAGGAAGAAATCAAGAATGAGAGAAGCTTGAAATTAAGGGAGCTTGCTTTAGAATTAAGGCAAGCATATATAAACTCAAATAATGGAAAAATATTAAAAGTTGCAATTGAAAAAATAAATTACAGCAAAGGTTATGCAAGTGGCATGTCTGAAAATTATATAAAAGTGTACTTTCCTTTAAATGAGCACAGTGAAGAACTAAAGATAGGCAATATTGTTAATGCTAAAGCTGACCGAGCTTATCTTGATGGGCTGCAGGGCTTCCTTATTTAGATTGCAGCATGAAATAAGCTTTTTATTTTGATTAATATTTATTTTTTTAAAATTACTCATTGGCTTAAGATAATGAGCCTGTTTTTAACTTAAGGCAATTATTTTTTTTAAAAAATGTAAATAATTTATAATTTTGTTTTTTAATATTTAATAACTATAATTATTATAAATTTTGATTAAAGCTTTTAAAAAGTTTTTTAGCTCTGGAGGTAAAATTTGGATTGCTTATTCTGTAAAATTGCAAATAAGGAAATAAAAGGTGACCTTGTTTATGAAGATGACGAAATAGTTGTATTTAAAGACATTAACCCGGTTGCTCCGGTGCATCTGCTGGCAATACCCAGGCAGCATATTTCTTCAATAATGGAAATTGATAAATTCGAAGACAAACTGACTGCCGGAATTTTAAAGGTCATTTCAAAAATTGCAAAAGAAATGAATATTGACGGGGATGGTTTCAGAGTAGTGACAAATACTGGTGATGGTGCAGGCCAAAGCGTAAAACATCTGCATTTTCATATATTGGGAGGAAGAAAATTTAACTGGCCCCCGGGCTAGTAAAATATTATTTAATAAAAAAGGATAACTATTGGTGAATATATCAAAAAAAATAAGCCTGGAATTCAGGAAGAATCATTCAATTGCCGAGCTTCTTGGAGAAAGGGATAATTTTATTAAACAGATTGAAAAAAATTTTGAGGTTGACATATTTGTTTTAGGCAATGATGTTGAAATTTCAGGGGAGAAACAAAATGTTGAAAACGCAGCCGGCCTTATAAATGAGCTTACACTTCAAATTAATCTTGGGCAAAAATTAAATTCACAAAAATTAGGTGATTCAATACAAATCATGGAAAGCAAATCAATTTTAAAACCCCATGAGATTTTTGATAATTACATAATTGTTAACAGCGGGAAAAAGATAAAAGCAAGAACAGAAGGACAGAAAAGATATATTGAAGCAATAAAAAACAATACAATTGTCTTTGGAATTGGCCCTGCCGGAACAGGAAAAACTTATCTTGCACTTGCAATGGCTGTAAATGCACTCAAGTCAAATGAAGTCGGACGGATTGTTCTTGTGAAACCTGTGGTTGAAGCAGGGGAGAAATTAGGTTTTTTACCTGGAGATTTATACGACAAAATCAATCCTTTCCTTAAGCCTTTGTATGATGGTTTATATGAGATGCTTGATATTGAAATATTCCAGCAGTATATGGAAATGAATATTATTGAAGTAATCCCGCTTGCTTATATGAGAGGAAGAACTTTAAATGATTCTTTTATAATCCTTGATGAAGCACAGAATACTTCACCTGAACAAATGAAAATGTTCCTTACCAGGCTTGGATTTGGCTCAAAAGTCGTAATTACAGGCGATATAACCCAAATAGATTTACCTGAAGGCAAGCAGTCAGGGCTGATGATTGTTCAGAATATTTTAAAAGACATTAACGGAATTGAATTTATTTATCTTACTGCAGATGATGTAGTAAGGCATAATCTTGTTCAGAAAATCGTTAATGCTTATAAAGCTTATGAGGATAATGCAGCCGGCAAGCCAAAATTAAAAGAATCTTAAAAAAAAGAAGAATAAAATAGTAAATATTAAGAAGTAATAATAAAAATGTTCACAAAAAGACTTAAAGATCAAACCAAAGAAATAATAAATCCGGAAAGTTTTAAGAATAATCCTGATAATTTTTTTAGTAAATACTTCAGCTTTAAAAGCAGTTTTGCTAAGAGGCTGTATTTGTTTGTTTTGACTTTTGTTGTTATTGTGGGCTTCCTTTCTTATAACTTTACCCCTGATCTTGGTATCAAACTAGGTGCAGCAAGCCCGAAAACAGTAAAAGCAAATAAAAGTATCGGATTTGAAGATACTGTAAAAACAGAAGAAGACAGAAACAAAAGGGAAGTAGAAGTTGAAGATGTCTATAATTATGACACGCAGGTTTTAAATGGAGATGAAGGAGTATTATATCAGATAAGATACTTTTTTCAGCTTGCAAAAATTGTTTCCAAAAAAGATTTTAAAACAATTGAAGAGAAAGTGGAATATCTTTCCGGTTTAACTGGAAATGATTACAGCGATGAAAATTTAAAAGCAGCTCTTTTGCTTGATTTTCAGGAAAACAGTCTGCTTATGGATGAAACTTTAAATCTGGCAAAAACAATATTAAAGGAAAATATCAAGCCAAATGACGTTGACAGCAAAAAAGTTGAAGCTACAAAAATTGTAGAGGGAGACTCTTTAGTAAAATTATCTGAAAAAGCCCTTATAGTTAATATATTACAAAAAAATATAAAACCAACTGCAATTTTTGACCCTGTCGCAACTGAAAATGCAAGGAAAAAAGCCAGGGAAGAGACCCCACCCTATATTGTTACAGTAACTGAAGGCCAGACAGTTATTAATGAAGGAGACATTGTTAACGAAAATGATATTCTTATCTTAACTAGATTAGGTATGTTAAATAAGGGCTTTAACTGGAAAATATTTGCATTTATAAGCCTTATCAATATTGTAGTGCTGCTTTTATTTTATATTTATGTTTATAAGTTTAATAAAAATATCTTTAATAATATTAAAAAGCTGCTTATCATTTCCACAATAATTATTATTTTTGTTGCCCTTATAAAACTATTTACAATTTTATCTTCACTTCATTTAAATTTATGGGTATATCTTTTCCCAATGATGGCTGCTTCCATGTTATGCTCTATCATCTTTGATACCAGAGTAGGAATAATATTGTCATTGATTTTAGCAGTTAATTTCGGAATAGCAGCTAATTTTGACTATCAGCTGGCTTTGATTTATTTTTTGGGTGCGATATTTGCAACCTTTATGGTTTCTAATGTGTCACAAAGAAACAGCATAATGAGGGGAGGATTTTTCAGCTCATTATTTTTGGCTTTTTTATTTTTTATAGCCAATCTGATTGGCGGGGATTTCAGAACTATTGCATTATATACAATTTTAGGTGTGGTAAATGGTGTAGTATCAGCAATTATAACAATCGGGCTTTTGCCTTTTATTGAGTCATCATTTCGGATTGTGACAGCAATGGGTTTGCTGGAGCTTTCCCATACAGACCAGCCGCTTTTAAAAGAACTGCTGATTAATGCTCCGGGAACATATAATCACAGCCTGCTGGTAAGCCATTTAGCAGAGTCTTGTGCCAATGCCATTGGAGCTGATGCTCTTCTTGTAAAAGTAGCAGCACTTTACCATGATCTTGGAAAAATGAAAAGGCCGGAGTATTTTTATGAAAATCAGCTTAATGTTGAAAACATACACAACAAATTAAACCCTTCTATGAGCAAAAATATTATTGCAAACCACATTAAGGATGGAGTGGAGATTGCCATAAAGAATAATATTCCAAAAAAAGTTATTGAAGTGATCTCACAGCATCACGGCAATTCAGTGATAACTTATTTTTATAAAAAGCAGAAAGATATGGAAACTGTCAGGCTTTTAAGTCCAAACACTGAAGCAATAATGGAAGGTCACTTCAGATATCCTGCAAAGAAACCTCAAACCAGGGAAGCAGCCATTTTAATGCTTGCCGATACTTCGGAAGCAGCAGTAAGGTCAATCGAAAAAATTACTCCTAAAAAGATTGAACAGATGGTCAAGGATATTGTTAAGTCAAAAATTGCTGATGAGCAGCTTAGTGAAGCAGATATAACAATCCGCGAAATTAATATTGTCAAAAATACGCTTATTGACGGATTGATGTCAATATATCATTCGAGGATTTCATACCGGGATGCAGGGCTAAAACTTGTTTCCAAAGAAAATGAATAATTTTTAAAATTTAGAGAAAGTGCAAAAAAATGGAAGTTATTGTAATTAATAATCAAAAAGATTTTCAGTTGGACGAAGACACAGTAAAAAATATTTCTGATTTTTTGTTTAAAAAACTGGAAAAGGAAGAAAGCAGCGAGCTCAATGTTGTTTTTATAGGCGCTAAAGAAATAAAAGAGATAAATAAAAAATATAGAAATATTGACAAGGAAACAGACGTTCTTTCATTTTCATATATAGATGATAAAAAAATATTCGGTTTTATCGACGACGGGAAAAGTTTTAAGGATGAATATGGGTTTTTTACAGTGGGCGAAATATTGATATGCCCTTCTGTTGCACAGGAAAATATCAGGACTTATAAAAAAGAGTGGAGCCTTACAAAAGAACTGATTTTTTTAATAATCCATGGGCTACTTCATGTATATGGCTATGATCACGAAAAAGAAGATGATAAACTGCGCATGGAACATGAGCAAGAAGAATTGCTTAGGGAAGTTGAGGAGCAGTTTAAAATTTAGCATTGACACATATTGTAAAATTTAATTAAGTCTTATTTTTTTGCTGAAAATAAATAATAGCAGTACTAATGGATAAAATTCAAAATCTTAATGGATGATATTATTGTTAAAGAAGTTAAAGATTTTGATCTGGACTTTATTTTAGAAATAAAAAAGCTGGAAATCGAAAACTTAGGCGAGGTTTCGGGTATAAATGAGTGGGTTATTCCAGTTTTAATAAAATATGGCAAATTAATAATAGCTGTTCAAAAAATTAAAAACGCGGATATAAGGGGAAAAGACGCAATAATTGGAGTAAATGAATTAATCAGGGATTGGAACGAGCATAGTTGTGCTTTTATACATTCATTTTATATAAAAGAAGGTTTCAGAAACAAAGGAACTGGCAGTTTACTTCTTAAGAAATCAATAGAAATATTAAAAAAGAATGATATTAAAAAGCTGGAATTAACTGTTGATCCCCAAAATCTGGCAGCTGTCCGTTTATACAAAAAATTTGGTTTTAAAATCTCCGGTTTCAAAGAAAACATGTATGGGAAGGGTGTAGGCAGAAATATAATGGTTTGTGATATTTGATGGAAAATTATAATTTTAAATCGGGATTTGTTGCTTTAGCAGGCAGGACAAATGTTGGAAAGTCAACTTTAATCAATAATATTTTAGGCAGCAAAATATTAATAACTTCGGAAAAAGCTCAAACAACCAGAAACAGGATCAACTGTATTTTTAATGATAATAATTCCCAAATAGTTTTTGTAGATATTCCGGGTTTTTTAAAACCCAAGACTCTGTTAACGGAAAAATTAAATAAATTAATTTATAAAACTATAAATGATTCTGATTTGATTCTGGTTATTGTCGATGCTTCAACCGGAATAGGCAAGGGAGATTTTTTTATTTTTGAGAAATTAAAAGTAGTAAATAAGCCGGTAATTTTGCTTATTAATAAAATTGATATAACTTCAAAAAAAAGTATTGAAAGTGAACTGGATAAGGTTAAAGATCTGGATATTTTTAAGGAAATTATTTTAATTTCAGCTCTGAAGGATAAAAATTTTGATGAATTACTGGCTGTAGTAAAAAAACACCTTCCAATTGGTCCGGCATTTTTTCCTGATGATATTTTATCAGACAGGCCGGTAAGAAATATTGCCGAAGATATTATAAGGGAAAAGCTGATATCAAAACTTGAAGATGAGTTGCCGCATTTAATAGCTGTTGAGATTGATAAATTTGAGGAAGGCTTTACACGGGGAAGAGAGAAAATAGTCAGGATAAGTGCAGTTATATTTACCCAAAGAAAAGCGCACAAATCAATTATCATCGGCAAAGACGGGAGCCTTTTAAAAGAAATTGGAATGAAAGCGAGAATTGAACTTGAAGAATTTCTGGACAGCAAAGTGCACCTTGAGCTTTGGGTAAAAGTAAGAGAAGACTGGACAAAAGATGAAGCTGCATTAAAAGATTTTGGATATAATTTTTAATAATTTTGTTTAATTATTTTTAATATTTTTTAATATTTGGTAAGAAAAATTATTTCAGAAAGGTTTGGTGGTTATTACGTTAACACGGGAACAATTAGCAAAAACTATAGATTTAACTTACTTAAAACCAATAGCTGCAGTTAAAGAAATTGAAAGCTTATGTAAAAATGCAAAAAAATATCATTTTGCATCTTTATGCATAAATCCCTGCATGATAACCATAGCTAAAAGGTTTCTTGCTGATACTGATGTCAAGGTATGCTCTGTTGTAGGTTTTCCTCTTGGAGTAAACACCACAGAGACAAAAGTATTTGAGTCAAAGGATGATGTTAAAAAAGGTGCGGATGAAATTGATGTTGTAATGAATCTTGGAGCGCTGAAGAGTGGAAATTTCACTTTCATTGAAAAAGAACTGTTAATTGTTGTTAATGTAATTCGCAGGGAACAGATGGCTGAATACAACAAACATATAAATATAAAAGTAATTATTGAAACAGGCAACCTGCTTAAGGATGAAATTAAAAAGGTTTGCAAGATTATTGAAGGTATAGGCGCTGATTTTATTCAGACATCAACAGGTTATGGTGCACGTGGAGTTGAACTTGATGATGTGAGGCTGATAAGGGAAGTTGTAACCAGAAATGTTGGCGTAAAAGCTTCAGGAGGAATCAGGACCTTTAAAGATGCCCAGGCTTTAATTGATGCAGGAGCTACAAGGCTCGGAACCAGTGCCGGAGTTGAAATAATGGACGAATATATTACTTTATTTGATAAATAACATAATTATCATAATCTCGACAATCTTTTTTAATATCAGATGGCTACTTATAAAGCCAAATCAATCGTTCTTAAATCTTACAGGCTTGGTGAATCAGATAAGATTATCAGGCTACTATCAATGGAACATGGCATAATCAGCGCTGTAGCAAAAGGAGCATGCAATTTTAAAAGCAGATTTTCGGGGAGGCTTGAATTATTTAATATAATTGATTGTGAAATCTCCACAGGCAGGAACCTGGATGTTATCAGCCAGGCAGAAATTATCGAGGTTTTCCGTGGTATTTCTTCTGATTTTTTCAAATTCAATATTTCCCAGATAATAAGTGAAATAACTCTTAAAACACAATCAGAAGGAGCACCATCCACAAATATATTCAGGCTGTTATATGTGGCACTTAGGGAAATAAACAAATGCTGTCCGGATGCTAATATTACTCTTAAAAAAATTCTTGTCTTTTTTTTAGCAAAATTTTTAAAAATTATGGGGTATGTGCCTTTGTTTGATTCCTGCAGCATCTGCGGCCGTAATATATTTGCCCAGGAAACAGTTCCTGATCAAAAAGGCTTTATGTTTTCTATAAAATATGGGGGGGCAATATGCCATGAATGCAGAAAAAATGTTGAGGGACTTTTATTTATTGATAAGACATGTGCTGAAATACTAATAAGCTTGTTTTCCGCAAAGATTGAAAATATCATCAGCTCCAATGTCACAGAAAAAAATACAGATAATTTACTTAATATACTTGAAAATTATTTTATCCATCATATGGATATTAGAATAGATAGTTTTGATTACCTGAAAAAAATTGAAAAAATCCAGTTGTACTAATTCAATATAATCTATATAATCTCAATTTTGTTGATTTTCTTTTAATTAAATCACTGTTTTTGCTTTTTAAATGATATAATTTGTAATTTAAATAAAATTTACTTTATGTAAATTGACTATAGTTTTAATAATTATTAAAATATTTTGTTATGGATTTTCAGGAAATAATATTTAACTTGCAAAAATACTGGGCAGGCAATGGCTGTATAATAAAGCAGCCGCTTGACCTGGAAAAAGGTGCCGGAACTTTTAATCCCGACACATTTTTAAGATGCCTTGGCCCTGAACCCTGGAAAGTGGCTTATGTCGAACCTTCCAGAAGGCCAACAGATGGCAGATATGGTGAAAACCCCTTCAGGACGCAGTATTATTATCAGTTCCAGGTTTTATTAAAGCCTTCACCCGATGATGTAATTGATTTATATCTCGGATCGCTTTCAAGCCTTGGAATTGATTTAAAAAACCATGACATCAGATTTGTTGAAGATGACTGGGCTTCTCCAACAATAGGTGCGGCAGGGTTGGGATGGGAAGTCTGGGCTGATGGAATGGAAATTACTCAATTTACTTATTTCCAGCAAATGGGCGGCATCTCACTTAAACCGGTTTCTGCTGAAATCACTTACGGCCTTGAAAGAATAGCGCTATATTTGCAGGATAAGGAAAGTTTTTGGGATCTGGCATGGAATAAGGATACGACTTACGCAGATGTGTATCTTGAGTCTGAAAAGCAATGGTCTGTGTATAATTTTGATGTTGCTGATGTTGAAATGCTTCTGGATTTATTTAACAAGTTTGAAAAAGAGTTCAATAATACATTAAATCATAATCTGGTTTATGTGGCTTGCGAATATGTCCTGAAATGCTCACATGTATTTAATCTTTTAGATGCAAGGGAAGCCATTAGTGTTTCAGAAAGAACTTTATATATTGCAAGGGTAAGAAATCTTGCTAAATCATTATGCGCTGCATATATTGCCCAAAGAGAAAAGCTTGGCTTTCCGCTTTTAAAAAACAAATAAGGATTTTATGGAAAAGAAACTGGTATTTGAAATTGGAACAGAAGAGCTGCCTTCTTCATGTTTGAACGAAGGGATAGCATCTTTAAAAAATATACTGTGTGACAAATTAGCTAAAAACAGGCTGGATTTCAGCAAAGTTGAAACATTCGGGACTCCAAGAAGGCTTATTGCTATTGTGCATGATTTAAAAGATATGCAAAATTCGCTTGAAAAACTTGTAATGGGTCCGCCTGAAAAGATTTCATTTGACGTGGCAGGAAAACCTAACCAGGCTGCAATAGGTTTTGCGAAAGGGTTGGGCATTGCGGTAGAAGAACTTGAAAGAATTTCTACAGACAAAGGTGTTTATATCGGTAAAAAATTATTTGAAGAAGGCAAAAAAACTTCAGACATTCTTCCTCAAATATTAAAGGACTTAATTTTTTCTATTGCTTTTAGCAAGCAGATGACATGGGCAGACTGGCAGATAAGGTTTGCAAGGCCCATAAGATGGATTCTTGCAATTTATGGAGACGAAATACTAAACATAGAAATTGAAAGTTTGAAAAGCGGTAATTTAACATTTGGCCGTAGAACAATATGTCCGCAGTCTTTTACTGTTGATAATGCTGACGGGCTTTTAGATATTCTTGGTCAAAAAGGAAATGTAATAGTTGACTCAGCAAAGAGAAGAGAAATTATCTTAAACGGAATCAGGGAAATTGAGGAGCGTCATAAGGGAAGCAAAATCAAAACAGTGATTAATGAAGATCTTCTTGACGAGATAATCAATCTGGTCGAATTTCCAAATGTGCTTATTGGCAGTTTTCCAGAAAAATTTTTGTCTCTTCCAAGGGACATATTGATCAAAGCAATTGAATACCATCAGAGGTACTTTGCAGTTACTTCCGAAGAAGATGAGGTTTTACCAGAATTTGTTGTAGTTCAGAACGGAATTTCTGATAAGAATGGCGAGATAATTAAAGGGAACGAAAGAGTATTAAAGGCAAGGCTGTCTGATGCTTCATTTTTTTATGGCGAAGACAGGAAGCATTCATGGGAAAATTGGATTGACAAGCTTAAAGGTGTTATTTTTTACTCCAAATTAGGAAGCATATACGATAAAGAATTGCGCCTTGTGAAAATAAGCCAGAAAATAATATCGGAATTAAATAAAAATGGTTCAAATATCTCTGACGAAATAATTGATTATTCACTTAGAGCATCAATGCTATGTAAAACCGATCTTGTCACCAATCTGGTTGTTGAATTTCCGGAACTTCAGGGTGTTGCAGGCAGAGAATATGCAAAGGAAAGAAATGAAAACAAAGAAGTCTATGAATCAATTTTTGAACACTACCTGCCTGGATTTTATGGAGATATTTTACCTCAAACTACAACAGGAACCATAATATCCATTGCTGATAAAATTGATACTATTACCGGAATGTTTCTTGCCGGAGCCATACCTTCAGGTTCAGAAGACCCGTTTGCATTAAGAAGAAGAGCTTTGGGTATAGTGCTATCTGTTTTAGAAAAAAATTATGATCTGGATATTAATGAGCTGACTGGATTCAGCGTTGATTTGTATAACCAATTTTTGAAATTTGACGCGGAAAAAGCATCAAAAACAGTGAGGAGTGTAGTTGATTTTATTATTACAAGATTGAAATTTATTTATGAAAAAGATGAAAAAAGGACTGATTTAATTGATGCTATTTCAGGGTCGGGGATAACTTCACTTCTAAGTATAGCCAAAAGATACGCTGCAATTATGAAAATTATCAGCGAAGGCAAGCTTGAAGAAATCAGCCTGCCGATGATAAGGTGTAAAAATATTGTAAAAGGCAAAAATTTTGGTGAAGTAAAGCCCTATTTATTTAAGGAAGACAGTGAAAAAGAATTATATGATGAGATTATTTCAAAATATAAGATTATTAAAAAGTTAAATGCTGAAAACGAGTATGATAAATCTATTAATGTGATAGTTGATTTCAGAAAAAAAGTAGATAGCTTTTTTGATAAAGTTCTGATTATGGATAAAATAGAAGAAGTAAAAAATAACAGGTTAAATCTGGTAAAAAAGGCGCTGGATTTGTATATGATGATCGCTGATTTTTCAAAAATATCAGGTTAATTAATTAAAAATTTTTTTTAAATTTATGTTTAAATTTTATTTAATAGGAAGGAAATGAATATGACAGAAAAACAATATGTTTATTTCTTTGGTGAAGGAACCAAAGATATGAAGAAACTACTTGGAGGCAAGGGCGCTAACTTGTCAGAAATGACAAATATCGGCCTTCCCGTTCCTCCAGGATTTACAATTACTACAGAAACATGCAACACTTACTATGAAAACGGACAAAAATATCCTGACGGCTTTATGGAACAGGTTAAGCTAAACATGAAAAAGCTTGAAAAAGCCATGGGTCTTGATTTTGGTGATATTAATGACCCGCTGCTTGTTTCAGTAAGATCAGGCGCTGCAGTTTCCATGCCGGGAATGATGGATACAATCTTAAATCTTGGTTTAAATGATAAAACTGTTGCGGGTCTGATAAAGAAGACAGGCAATAAAAGATTTGGTATGGATTCTTACAGAAGATTTATCCAAATGTTTGGTAATGTGGTTATGGAAGTTGAGCATGCTGAGTTTGAAAAAGCAATACAGCATCTGAAGGATAAAAAAGGTGTTAAGTTTGATACAGATCTAACTGCTGATGATCTCGAAGCGCTTGTAGCTGATTATAAAAAGATTGTTGAAAAAGGAAAAGCCGTAAGTTTTCCCCAGGATCCCATGGAGCAGTTGAAAATGGCAATAAATGCTGTATTTTCTTCATGGAATAATAAGAGGGCAATAACTTATAGAAATTTAAACGATATACCTCACAGCCTTGGCACTGCAGTAAATATTCAGGCAATGGTATTTGGAAATATGGGAGATAATTCCGGAACCGGAGTTGCATTTACAAGAAACCCTTCTACTGGTGAGAAAAAAGTATATGGAGAATATCTGACAAATGCACAAGGTGAAGATGTAGTTGCAGGAATCAGAACTCCTAAAGATCTGGATAAATTAAATGATGAAATGCCTGCAATCCACAAGCAGCTAATGGAAATCTTTGCAAAACTTGAAAAGCATTATAAGGATATGCAGGATATGGAGTTTACTTTCCAGGAAGGCAAACTTTTCATGCTTCAAACCAGAAGCGGGAAAAGAACTGCTGCTGCAGCTTTGCAGGTAGCTGTTGATATGTTTAAAGAAGGTTTGATTGACAAAAAAACTGCGGTCATGAGAGTTGCACCAGAACAAATCAATCAGCTGCTCCATAAGCAGCTTGACAAAAAAGCAAAAGAAAAGGCAAACCTTATTGCTAAAGGTCTTCCGGCTTCTCCGGGTGCTGCAGTAGGCAAGGTAGTTTTTGATGCAGAAACTGCTGTTAAGGAATCGGAAATGAACAAGGTTGTTTTAGTCAGAACAGAAACTTCACCGGAAGATATACAGGGCATGGCAGTTGCGCAGGGAATTTTAACTGCAAGAGGCGGAATGACTTCACATGCAGCAGTTGTAGCAAGAGGAATGGGCAAGTGCTGTGTGGCAGGCTGTGAATCAATCAAGGTTAATGAAAAAGAACAATATTTTACAGTTAAAAACGTTAAGATAAATAAAGGTGATTATATTACTCTTGATGGGTCAACCGGAGAAGTATTCCTTGGGCAGGTTCCGGTTGTTGACGCTGAACTTTCCGGAAATTTCGGAGTATTCATGGAATGGGTAGATGAATTCAGGAAATTAGGTGTAAGAACTAATGCAGATACTCCAAAAGATGCTGACGTAGCAAGAAAATTCGGGGCAGAGGGTATCGGGCTTTGCAGAACAGAGCATATGTTCTTTAATGGTGCAAGAATTAAAGCAATGAGAGAAATGATTGTTGCCGGAAATGTTGAAGGCCGCAAAAAAGCTTTAGCTAAACTTCTTCCAATGCAGAAAGAAGATTTTATAGGCATCTTTAAGGTAATGCAGGGGCTGCCTGTTACAATCAGGCTTCTTGATCCGCCGCTTCATGAATTCCTTCCAACTGAAGAGGATGATATTAAAGAAATAGCAAAAGATCTTGGAATGTCTTATGATGACATGAAGGCAACCATAGTGTCGCTGCATGAGATAAACCCGATGCTTGGCCACAGAGGCTGCAGGCTTTCAATCACATATCCTGAAATCTGCGACATGCAGGCAAGGGCAATTTTTGAGGCTGCGGCAGAACTTACCAAATCAGGGGTTAAAGTAATTCCGGAAGTTATGATACCTGTCGTAGGGGTAGTAAATGAAGTAAGAGTATTAAGAAAGCAGATCGTCGGAATTGCTGAAAAAGTTATGAAGGAATACGATGTTAAATTTGAATATAAAGTCGGGACAATGATAGAAGTGCCACGTGCTTGTATTATTGCTGATGAAATTGCAACAGAAGCAGAGTTCTTCAGTTTTGGAACCAACGACCTTACCCAGTTGACATTCGGCTTTTCAAGAGATGATTTTGGCAAGTTCCTGCCGGATTACCTTGAAAAAGGAATTCTTGAAAAAGATCCGTTTGCAGTTCTTGACCAGAAAGGCGTAGGAAGCCTGATTAAGATTGCAATTGAAAAAGGAAAATCAGTAAGAAAAGATTTAAAGGTTGGTATTTGCGGCGAGCATGGCGGAGAGCCAGGTTCTATTGAATTTTGTGCAAATAGCGGTCTTAATTATGTAAGTTGCTCTCCATACAGTGTACCGGTTGCAAGGCTTGCTGCAGCTCAAGCTGCAATTAAAAAGGAAAGCTTAAAATAAAAAAAAATAATTTAAAAATTTAGTCTAAATTTAAAGCAATAGTCAGATATTAGTTATATAATTTAATTAATATCTGATTTTTGCTATAAAAAGCAAATTTTATTTATTTTCAAAAAATCCATTCATATAAAAAATGACAATCAGGGAAATTTTTGAGGAAAATGAAAAAAAATTTCTCTCAAAGTATGCCAGGTTAAGCTCCAGGTCTGCTGGAAGAGAAAAAGCAGAGCCGGATTGTGACATAAGAACATGTTTTCAAAGAGACAGAGACAGAATTATCCATTGCAAGTCTTTTAGAAGGTTAAAGCATAAAACACAAGTATTTTTTAATCCGGAAGGTGATCATTACAGGGACAGGCTTACACACACGCTGGAGGTATCTCAAATATCCAGAAGTATAGCAAAAGCACTTTTTTTAAATGAGGAGCTGACAGAAGCAATTGCTTTAGGGCATGATCTGGGCCATACTCCCTTCGGGCATGCCGGAGAGAATATTTTAGATTTAATTATGAAGGAGCATCTTGGGAAAGAAGCGAGATTTCTTCATAATGAACAAAGCGCCAGAGTAGTAAGAGAAATAGAAAAAAACGGGGAAGGATTAAACCTGACTTTTGAAGTTATTGACGGCATAAGAAATCATTCAGGAACAAATATACCTGAAACGCTTGAAGGAAGGATTGTAAGGATTTCAGACAAGATAGCATATACAAATCATGATATAGATGATGCGTTAAGGGCAGGAATTTTTTCTACTGACGATCTCCCGCAGGAAGATCTAAAAGTTCTTGGCTATTCCCACAGAAACAGAATCAACACCTTTGTTCTGGATATAATCAAAAACAGTACGGATAAAAATGATATAATCATAAGTGAAGAAGCTAATAATTCCCTTTACAGCTTAAGGTCTTTTTTGTTTAAAAACCTGTATTTAAGAAAACCGGTAAAGCTTGAAGAAAGAAAAACAGAGAAGATTTTAAAAGAGCTTTTTCAGTTTTATCTGGATAATTTTGATGTTTTTACTGCGGACAGTAATTTATCCAGCAATATAAATTATAAAAATATCAATGACCTTAACTTGCTTGAAAAAAATAAAAAAATTATATTGATTTGCGATTATATTGCCAACATGACTGACAGGTTTGCTTTAAATAAATTTACCGAATTATTCATTCCTGAAAAATGGGAAATAATAAAATAGTATGACCAGTAGCCTAAAAGATGGAGAAGTAAACGAGCTTAAGTTAAATGCAGATATTTACAATATAGTCTCCAGTTATGTAAATCTTAAAAAATCAGGAAAAAATTTTATGGGCCTATGCCCGTTTCATAAGGAAAAAACTCCGTCATTTATTGTTGATACAGGTACCCAGCTTTACCATTGCTTCGGGTGTGGAGCAGGCGGGGATGTTATATCTTTTGTTATGAAAGCTGAAAGCCTCTCATTTCTGGAATCCGTAGAACTGCTGGCAAAGAAAGTTGGCTATGACTTAAAGTATGTTGAGGCCAAACATAATGAAGAGCCTGATGCCAGAAACAAGCTTTTTGAGATAAATGAACTTGCAAAGAAATATTTTAATTATATTTTGTTTAAAAGTAAAAACGGAGCAAGGGCACTAAATTATCTTATTTCCAGAAAAATTTCTTCAGAGACGCTTCAGATATTTGAGGTTGGTTACTCACTGGATAACTGGGATAATTTTACAAATTTTGCAAAATCAAGAAAGCATCTTGAATCAGATCTTGTTCAAACCGGATTAAGCATAGCAAGCCAGAAGGAAAATCAAAGAAGTAAGGTTTATGACAGGTTTCGCGGCAGAGTAATGTTTCCCATCAAAGATTTGCTTGGAAGGACTATCGGTTTTGGCGGGAGGGTTCTGCCTGAAAGCATGAATGCCGTCAGTTCAGGAAATTTTTCAGCAAATATAAGTAATATAAAGACAACAAATAGTTTTAAGAAAGCAAAAACAACTAATATAGGCGAAAATATAGCAAAATATATTAATACACCTGAAACCCGGCTGTATTCTAAAAGTAAAAATGTATATGGAATATTTGAAGCTAAAAGCCATATTGTTGAGAAAGATTATGTTTTAATTGTGGAAGGATACATGGATGTAATTTCTTTATATGGCAACGGGATTAAAAATGCTGTTGCAAGCCTTGGAACAGCATTGACAACGGAACAGATAAAGCTTCTAAGCAGGTTTACAAAAAATATTGTTCTGGTTTTTGATGGCGATGAAGCAGGAATCAATGCATCAATAAAAGGGATAGACAGGCTGAAAGAATATAATGATAATCTTGATTTGTTTAATGAAAACAATATCAGCATGAAAGTATGTATTCTTGATAGGGGTTTTGATCCTGCAGATTTTATTACGAGTAAGGGTGAAGAAGCTTTTTTAAAAAAGATTGAAAATGCAGTAGAAATGATTGATTTTACTTTGGAAATAATACTTTCTAAATATAACCTGAATGAACTCACCGGCAAATTGAGAGCCTCAGATGAGCTGTTAAGGTTTATATCCTCCCTTTCTTCAAGCATAATTCAGGAAGAATGCATAAAAAAAATTGCTTCAAAGCTGAAATTAAAAGAAAGCATGCTTTTAGAAGAAATGCTTAAAAAAGAAATAAATAAAAAAAATAATTCATTTTATGAAAATAAGGATGAAGGAAAAGAAAATAAAAACAGTTATTTGGAGTTATTAGATAAAAATATAAATCCGCAAAAAAGGCTGGAAATTGAAGCATTAAGCCTGATAATAAACGGGCTGGATTATCCCGAAATGGAAATGATGAACTTGCCGCCGGATTATTTCAGATTTGAAGATACTGGAAAACTTCTTGTATTAATAAAAAACTATATTAATGAACAAAATAATTTAAAAAAAGATATAAACTTTCCAATAATAATTTCGTCAGATAAACTTGAAGACGAAAATATACGGAAATTGTATAATTTTATTTATTTTTCCAACAGAAACTACACAGATAAAAATAAATCTTGCACTGAAGTCATGATGACTCTAAAGAAGCTCTTCCTGTCAGAAAAAATAGAAAAGTTAAGAATTAAAATTTCTGAAATTGAGCAAAAGATGAAGACAGATAAAAACCCTGATTATGAATCATTGGTTGAATCACTGGAAAAAGAACTTATACCGCTTGAAAATGAATGGAGAATATTATAAATAAAAATAAGTATTATTTTTAAGGAAAAATCAAGTTATTTTATAAAAGATTAAAATAACTTGATTAATTATTTTTTTAGTGTAAAGTTTTTCGTTTGATTACAATAAGGCAAATAATAAATTAAACGTTTTTATATATAAATTTTGAGGTGATTTTTTATGAAAAAAGGGTCTGAATTTAAACTTGAGGAAGTAAAAGAGCTAATTAATAAAGGGAGGGAAGAGGGGATTCTTACCAATGAAGAAATTAGTGATACACTTTCAGAAATTGATCTTACCAAGGAACAAATTGATAACATATATGATGTAATTCAGAATCTTGGGATAGAAGTTGTAAATGAAGAAGAGGAAGACATTGACCGCTTGACACAGAAGAAAAAAGATGATGAAATTCTTAAAGCAGGCAAGCTTGATATAGGTCTTAAGTCCACTACAAGTGATCCTGTAAGAATGTATTTAAAGGAAATAGGGAAAGTAAGACTGCTTACCGCCGCAGAAGAAGTTCAGCTTGCAAAAAAGATTGAGCTTGGTGATATGGAAGCTAAGAAAAGGCTTGTTGAGGCAAACTTAAGACTGGTTGTGAGCATAGCTAAAAAATATGTTGGAAGAGGTATGCTTTTTCTGGATTTGATCCAGGAAGGCAATCTTGGGCTAATCAGGGCAGTTGAAAAATTTGACTATAAAAAAGGATATAAATTCTCAACCTATGCAACCTGGTGGATCAGGCAGGCTATAACAAGAGCTATTGCTGACCAGGCAAGGACGATAAGAATTCCTGTTCATATGGTTGAAACTATAAATAAATTAATCAGAGTCCAAAGGCAGCTACTCCAGAAACTCGGAAGAGAACCTTTACCTGAAGAGATTGCAGAACAAATGGAAATTACCCCAGATAGGGTCAGGGAAATCATGAAAATCAGCCAGGAGCCTGTTTCACTTGAAACTCCCATAGGAGAAGAGGAAGACAGCCACCTCGGTGATTTTATTGAAGATCAGGAAGTTGAAGCTCCTTCAGATGCTGCATCATTTACAATGCTTCAGGAGCAGCTTCATGAAGTCCTGAACACTTTAAATGATCGTGAAAGAAAAGTAATACAGCTAAGATTTGGATTAAATGACGGCCATCCCAGAACTCTTGAAGAAGTTGGAAGAGAATTCGGGGTAACCCGGGAAAGAATCAGGCAGATTGAATCCAAGACCTTATCCAAATTAAGACACCCTAACAGAAGTTCAGTATTAAAGGATTTTCTGGAAGGATAAAGACTTAATCCTTTATATTCTTTTAATGTTTCAATCAATAATTTAAAAAATTTTTTTATGATAATTTTAAGTTGATTAATAGTTTATATTTTACTTGAAATATTCTATTTAAATAACTTATAATAATTAACGCGTTTAGTAAGTCCACGCTCCTCGATAGCTCAATGGTAGAGCGTTCGGCTGTTAACCGAAATGTTGTAGGTCCGAGTCCTACTCGAGGAGCCAA
>JAPLCN010000056.1 GCA_026392215.1 Actinomycetota bacterium
GAATATTTATTAATAGAGGCAAGAATTAGAAAGGAAAAAGAAAAGCTTACGAGTTTGGAAAAAGAACTTCAAGGGTACGGTTTATGGCCTAAGATTACTGCAAATATGATCGGAGGTTTTTCTATTGATGATTCTGCTTCTGTAAGAATTATTGGCTCTATCCTTCATGACTATTACTCTGCTGCTGAAAGCATCTTTAAGGCTGTAGCAATTAATATAGATAAAAGTTCTCACCAAGGTGACCAATGGCACAAAGAATTGCTCGAACGGATGACGCTTGATGTTCCTGGGTTGCGTGTGTCAGTAATTTCTACTGAAACTGCACAGAAACTTAATCATTACCGTAGCTTTAGACATGTTTTTCGAAATGTCTATGGTTTTGAACTTTCCTTTAAAAAGATCAAAGAACTTCTTGAATTGCTCCCGGACACTTCTATGTCCCTGGAAAAAGATCTGGACAATTTTATTTATCAGATGAGGATTATCTACGAAGTTAATAAATAATATCATGCAAGCTTGAAACAAATAATAAATCATCTTTATTTTTTTCTTTACATACTTTATGCGAGAAAGTCCCCGGCTTTAGCCGCGGGGATGAATCGCCTCCTCCTTTTTTTAAAAAATACTTGCTGATATTAAAAAATACTTGAAAAAGGCGTTGATATATGCTATAAATGTACAGATATGAAGTACAAACATTCTCATAATCAAGTATATCTCATTAACTACCACCTGATATGGTGCCCTAAAAGACGGGAACCTGTTCTCGTCGGTAAAGTTAAACAACGGCTTGAGCAGATTATTAAAGAAGTTGCTAAAGAAAAAGGTGTTGAAATTCTTAATCTTAGTATACAACCTAACCATGTCCATAACTTTATTTCCGCCTATCCTACTATCGCTGTTCATAAGTTGGTCAAAGCATTTAAGGGTAGAAGTTCTCACTACCTACGTAGAGAATTCCCTTAAACTACTTAAACTTCCTACTCTCTGGACGCATTCTTATTTTGTTTCTACTGCTGGTAATGTTAGTAGCCAAACAATTTAAAAAATATATTGAAGAACAGAGCAAATCATGATAACTAAAACTATCCTGTTGAAAATTAAGGAACCCGATATATTAAAGTTTAAACTACTGCGACAAGAATATTCTAAAACCTTGAACTTGGGAATAGAATATCTTTCCAATCAGTGGCCGAACAAAAATAGTCATTCTCAACTTTATAATTATCTTAAAACAAAAGCAGAACTTCCATCATCAGTTCTCAACGAGGGAGTTCGGTTTATCCGTTCCCGTTGGGTAACTTTTTGTAAACAATGGAAACAACATATTAAAACTTCCATTCCCCATTTTAAAAATACCATTGCCATTAGTTTTAATAACCAGAACTGGAGCGTTAAAGAAAATAAGGGAATTTATTCTGTTGGTTTCCCTATCAGCGGCTCAAAACTATATTCTGATATAACGATATCCAGCAGACAAAAGGATACTCTTGATAGATTATCTACGGCACAAATTAAACCCGGCAACGGCCAGCTTCTGGCACGAAAAGGTAAATGGTATTTTGTAGCCACTCTTAATTTTCCCGATTGCGAACCGACTGATGGTACCGATATAGTCGGAGTTGACCTCGGGTTAAACAATATCGCCGTTTGTTATGACAAAGAACAAGGTAAAACCGAATTCTGCTCAGGCAAAGAAGTCAGATACTATAGAACTAAATATGCTGTGCGAAGAAAGTCCCTCGGCAAAGCCAAGAAACTTAGTGCTATTCGTAAATCAAAGTAAATTATCTCGCAGGATAATCAAATTCGCTCTTAAAGTAAAAACAGGAATAATCTGTTTTGAGAATCTGAAAAACATAAGAACTACGGCTAAAACGAACCATAAACAGAGACAACGATTGGGGAGTACGCTCCACAACTGGCCATTTGATCAGCTCAAACAATTTATAGAGTATAAAGCAAAAGAACTGGGTATAGCTGTCAATCTTATTGACCCTGCTTATACTTCCCAAGAATGTCCGATTTGCCATTATGTAGATTCTTCCAATCGCAACGGGATATATTTCCGTTGCCGAGCATGTGGGTATACTGCCCGGGATTGTATATCCTTCTCGGGAAGGGCTGCCTGACACAGCCCCGAACTTAGGGGTTGCCCGAACCGGAAACGGACAGAGGGCGTTAACCACCTAAGAATCTTCCGACTTTAGTCGTGGAGAGTGTCAACCAAGTTTTACCATTATAATTACAGAAAAAAGGCTTTAATTATCAAATTAAAAATTGTTGATGTGCTGATTTGAAAGTGATAAAAAGAACAATAGACAAAAATTAATTAAAAAAAACAATATAAAAAGAAACAAAAAGGTATTATAGTCGAGTGGCATACATTTAACATTTTAATAATTAATAAACATAAATAAACATAAATAAAATGAATAAATTTGAAAAATTTGGGATAAAAGAAGAATTAGTGAGAGCAATCAAAGAATTAGGTTTTGAAAAACTGACTCCAATACAAGAACAATCTATCCCCATACTGAAAGGCGGCAACAGGGATTTCATAGGTCTGGCACAGACAGGCACAGGGAAAACTGCTGCTTTTGGACTGCCCCTAATAGAGCTTCTTGATATAGACTCAAAAATAATACAAGCACTCATATTGGCTCCGACAAGGGAGCTATGTGTTCAGATTTCAAATGATCTGGAGAATTATTGCAAATATTTACCAGGAGTGAAGATAGTTGCAGTGTATGGAGGTGCAAGCATTGAAACACAGATAAGCAGGATAAAGAAAGGCGTGCATATAGTGGTTGCAACACCGGGTCGTCTGACAGACCTGATAAGAAGGAAGAAAATTGATATTTCAACTATAAAGTACGTGATACTGGATGAAGCTGATGAAATGCTCAATATGGGTTTTCAGGAAGATATTGACAGCATCCTTGAATGCACACCAGCCCACAAACAGACCTGGCTATTTGCTGCAACTATGCCTGATGCGATACACAATATCACAGGTAAATATATGCACAACCCTTTTGAACTTACTGTTGGTAAAAAAAATACTACTGCTGAAAATATTGAGCATATTTATTATGTTGTGCATGAACACAACCGTTACACAGCATTGAAGAGAATAATAGATGTAAATCCTGATATTTTTGCAATTGTATTTTGCAGAACAAAGGCAGAAACACAGGACATAGCAGAAAAGCTCATTAAAGACGGTTATAATGCAGATTCATTGCATGGGGATCTGAGTCAGGCTCAACGTGACAAGGTGATGCAGCATTACCGGGACAAGAACTTACAGTTACTTGTGGCAACAGATGTGGCTGCAAGAGGAATAGATGTAAATGATATAAGTCATATCATAAATTACCAGTTACCCGACGAGATAGAGCTTTATACTCACCGGAGTGGCAGGACAGCGCGAGCAGGCAAATCAGGCACAACTATCTCGATAATAAATACAAAAGATATCGGTAGAATCAGACAGATAGAAAAACAAATAAACAGAAAACTTATCTATGCTAAGGTGCCGGAAGGAGTAGAAGTTTGTGAACAGCAGCTTTTGGCACTGATTAAAAAGATACAAAAAGTAGAAATAAATCAACAGGGAATTTCTAAATATCTGCCGGCGATATTTGAAGAATTAAAAGATATTGATAAAACCGAGCTTATAAAGCGTATGGTATCTCTTGAGTTCAACCGTTTCCTTGAATATTACAGGAATGCAGAAGACCTTAACATAGATTTTTCGAAGAAAGACCACGTAAGAGGCAAAGATTCATATAATACAGGCAGCAGTATGTTTATTAATCTCGGCAATATGGATGGTTTTGATAATGGCAGGATGCTGAAATACCTTATAGAGACAACCAATCTACCTGCAGACACATTCAAAAGGATCAACATAAAAGGGGTATATTCATTCATAGATGTGAAAGAAACCCAAATACAGGATGTTCTTAATTCTTTTAAGAATGAAGTCTATAAAGGCAGGAAAGTAAGGGTTGATAATTCAGAGGGAGGTAGAAATAAAAAATCTTCTTCCACGATAGGAAAAAAAGAATTTGAAAAGAAGGGAAGAAAAAAGAAATACTACGTATCTGCTTCTTAGAAAAAGGAACAACGACTGAATTGTCAGATTGCTTATAAGCTTGAGTATCTGAAACAGGAATTTTAAATGAGTTAAGAAAACCCATCAGTCTCGCGTATTCCCGGGGAGTAAGCCTCCCCCGTGTTTTTCTCCAAGGCTTATTTTCTTTGATACCCCGGCAATTGAAAATGGCTGGCAAGGGAAACCTCCTACAAGAATATCATGTTCGGGAATATCATCAGTATTGATATAAGCTTAACTCTTGAAGAAATGTAAATGTATGTATATTGGATTTTAAAAAAATCTATTTATAAAATTCCATCAGATGGAGTTTTATAAGCAGCTTGTTTTCACCTATCAGGGTTAAGATATCTTCCTGCTTGAATTTATAATTTACAGCAGGAGGAGTTTTAACATTTCCTTCAGAATCCTTAACGCTGATTATTGTAACCCCATATTTTCTACGCAGGTTTAGTTCAATTAAATCTTTTCCTGCCATCAATTCAGGAGTTTTAAGCTCAAGAATAGTTATATTGGAACTTAGCTCTATATAATCTATAACATTGTTGCTGCTTAAAATCTTACCGACTCTTTCACCCATATCTTTTTCAGGGAAAACTACCATATCTGCACCTACTTTGGAAAGAACCTTTCCTTGTACTTTGGTTCCGGCTTTGGCAATTATTTTTTTTGCGCCTTTTTCTTTTGCTAAAAGAGTAGCAAGAATTGAGTTTTGAATATACTTTTCTCCAATGCAGATAATCACAGCTTCAAATTCTGGAATTCCAAGGCTGTCAAGAACTTCTGAATCTGTAGCATCCAGCTTCATTACATTATCAATCTCAAAGGAAAATTTCTGGATTACTGTTTCGCTGCTGTCAATTCCAAGAACTGAATGTCCTTCTTTGGTTAAGGTTCTGGCTAAACTGATTCCAAATCTTCCAAGCCCTATTACTAAAAATGATCTTTTCATATTTTCACTAAAATTATTGTTTGTTAATAAAAATAATAAGATATAGATATATTAATATAAAATCTGCATTAATGAAATTATTAAAAACAGTCACTGGAATGAATCCAATTTAAAAAACAAAATAAAGATAACAGCTTTCAAATAAATACCAGTTTAAAAATATTAATTTTCCTGCCAGCCTTTTTAATTAATTCCTTTTACTCTTTCTTTTTAATAAATATATGTATAAGTTATTGCATGATCTTTATATTAACCTATCGATATCGACTCTTCAGGCCTTTTTATTTTTTCCGGCAGTACTCTTGATGCTATTATGAGTGAAAGCGAACTGATGCCTACTCGTCCTATAAACATGCAGGCTATCAGGATGTACTTGCTCGCAGTGGTTAATTCCGGGGTTATTCCTGTTGACAGGCCAACAGTTCCGAATGCTGAAGTAACTTCAAAAATTACTTTAATAAAACTCTCCTTTTCAATGAGCATAATAGCTATTGAAGCGAATATTACCAGAAGTAATGCAGTTAAGGTTAAAGTAAGTGCCCTAAATATTATTCCCTGAGGTATTCTTCTTTTAAAGATAGTTATATTTTTCTGCCCTTTAAAAGAATAAAAACCTGCTATTGTAATAGATGCAAAAGTTGTAGTTTTTATTCCTCCTCCTGTCCCGCCGGGAGAAGCTCCAATAAACATTAAAATCACTAATATTAACAAGGTTGCTTCGTTTAAAGTTCCTATGCTTACTGTATTATAACCTGCAGTTCTCGCGGTAACTGACTGGAAAAAGCTTGAAAGTATTTTTGCACCGTTTGGCAGGCTTCCAATAGATTTAGGATTTTTAAATTCTATCAGGAAAAATACAATTGCTCCAACTATAATTAAAATAATGGTTGTACATAATACCAGTTTTGTGTGGAGAGAAAACTTTTTTACTTTTCTGTACTCTATAATTTCAGAAATAACTGAAAATCCAATTCCTCCGGTTACAATAAGAAGCATGACAGTAATACTGAAAGTGGGATCTCTGCTAAACCTCTCGAGGTTATTTGAATAAAGGGAAAATCCTGCATTATTAAAAGCGCTGATACTATGGAATATACCGGAAATAAAAGAGCTTTTTAAAGTTTGCCCATATTTAAAAAATAATACTCCTGCAATTGAAAATGAGCCTAAAATTTCTATTGTAATTGTAGTAGCAGCAATAATCATAAAAAACCTTGCCGCACTGAATAGCTTGTCTGCACCAAAACTGGTTTTCAAATAAAATCTGTCTCCAAGATTAATCTTTCTGCCAAGAATAATTCCAAAAATAGAGGTTACGGTCATTATACCAAGCCCGCCCATCTGAATAAGAATAAGTATGATTGTCTTGCCCACCCCGGTAAAAAATGTTGCAGTGTCCTGAACAATAAGCCCTGTTACACAAGTAGCAGAAGTTGAAGTAAAAAGGGCATCAATGAAACTGACTTTATGACCATGCGTCATCATAGGAAACATAAGTATCAAAGCCCCGGCAAGAATAACTGCTGCAAAGGTAATTACAACCTGGTTGACAATCCTTCTCTGACCTTTTAAAAAAAAGCTCGATAGATCTTCCATAATCAATTAAAGAAATGAAATTGTAATATTTAAAATCAAATAGTAATTTTAGTATAGATTATTGAAAAATATAAGTATTAATTTTTTTAAGAATATGTTGCTTTTTGGCAAATATCATATAAAATAATTGTAAAAATATATTTCACTTAAAGTGAAAAAGATATTTAAATATTTTAGAAAAAACTTTTAGTAGAATGTTGACAATTATTTTTTTATTTATTAAAATTTATTACAATAAAAAAAGGGGCTGGTGAAAAATTGTTTAACGAAGCTGACAAGAGTTATCCGATAGAATTAGTAGCAGAGTTTCTGGGTATCAACAGCAGGACTTTGTACTACTATGAAAAATTCAGTCTGGTATGCCCGCTTCGGAGGGGAAGAAAAAGGTATTATTCAAAAGAAGACATAAACTGGCTTGAATATGTAAGGGAACTTATGTATGAGCATGGAATGAATTTAAGATCCATAATCATTCTTATTAAAAGAAGGGATGCGGTTATTTTAGACAGGTGTCCTGAAGATATTGTTCTTTGTTTTAAGAATTACCTGGCAAGAAAAGAAACAGTAGCAAGGAAAATTAACATTGAAGGCGAAGATGATAATGTAAAAGATCTTAAATAAGTTTTCAAGTTGGCTTTATTATAAGCTAAATAAATATTTGTAAGGTTTTAAAAGTATTAAAAAATTTAAAAAGAAAGGTTGATTTATTATGGGGAAAGCAGTTGGAATTGATTTAGGAACGACAAACTCATGTATTGCAGTTATGGAAGGCGGAAGCCCGACAGTTATAACAAATAGCGAGGGGGGGAGGACCACTCCTTCTGTTATTGCTTTTACGAAAAAAGGGGAAAGGCTGGTTGGACAGCTTGCAAAAAGACAGGCTGCACTTAACCCTGAAAATACGATTTATTCTATTAAGAGATTTATCGGCAGAAAATATGATGAAGTTGAAAGCGAAAGAAAAATAGTTTCATATAAAGTAATGGATGGCAAGAACATGCTTGCAGCTGTTAAATTAAATGACAGGGAATACACTCCTGAGGAAATTTCGTCTATGATTCTGCAAAAGTTAAAAGCAGACGCTGAAGCTTATCTTGGAACTGAAGTAACTGACGCAGTTATTACGGTTCCTGCCTATTTTAATGATTCGCAAAGGCAGGCAACAAAGAATGCCGGAAAGATTGCAGGGCTTAATGTATTAAGAATTATTAATGAACCTACAGCAGCAGCTCTGGCATATGGCCTTGATAAGAAAAAAGAAGAGAAAATTCTGGTATTTGACTTGGGCGGAGGAACATTTGATGTTTCGGTGCTTGAAGTTGGAGATGGGGTATTTGAAGTAAAGGCAAGCCATGGTGATATGCATCTCGGTGGAGATGATTATGATAACAGAATTATGAATTATCTTGCGGATGAATTTAAAAAAGGACAGGGTATTGACTTAAGGAGCGACAGGCAAGCTCTTCAAAGATTAATTGAAGCATCTGAAAAAGCCAAGGTTGAGCTTTCAAGTGTTATGGAAACCAATGTAAGCCTGCCATTTATCACGGCAGATGCCAATGGTCCTAAGCACCTGGAGTCGAAGATAACAAGAGCAAAATTTGAGCAGATTACTGCTGATTTAACGGACAGATGCAAAAGTCCCCTGGAAAAGGCGCTGGCTGATTCAGGATATAAGATTTCTGAAATAAATGAAGTTATACTTGTCGGAGGCGCTACAAGAATGCCGGTCATCCAGGAGCTTGTTAAAAATATTACAGGCAAAGATCCAAATAAAAGCGTTAACCCTGATGAAGTTGTAGCAGTTGGTGCTGCAATTCAGTCTGGCGTTCTTAAAGGAGATGTAAAAGATGTAGTACTTCTTGATGTAACTCCATTATCACTTGGGATTGAAACTTTAGGCGGAGTTTTGACAAGGCTTATAGAAAGAAACACAACTATCCCAACCAAGAAGAGTGAGATATTTACGACAGCGGCTGATAATCAGACGAGTGTTGATATACATGTTCTTCAGGGTGAAAGAGAGTTTGCAAGAGACAATAAAACAATAGGTAATTTTAGGCTTGATGGAATTCCACCGGCACCTAGAGGAATTCCTCAAATTGAAGTAACTTTTGATATAGATGCAAACGGAATCGTTAACGTAGTTGCAAAGGATATGGCTACAGCCAAAGAGCAGAAGATTACAATTACAGCGACATCCCACTTAAGTGATGATGAGATTAATAAAATGGTAAGGGAAGCTGAAGCCAATTCTGCTGAAGATAAGAAAAAGAAAGAGCTGGTTGAAGCTAAAAACAGAGCTGATAACCTTATCTATCAGACAGAAAAGTCTTTAAAAGATTATGGTGACGATCTTGAAAAATCAGTAGGGGAATTGTCAACGCGTATGTATCAGCAGTCAAGTGCAGGCGCAGGTACAGGATCAGGTGCCGGAGCCGGAAGTGCTGGTCAAGGCGGGTCTGGAGCAGGAGAACAGGCAGCAGGCGGCAGCAAACCGGAAGATGATGTTATAGATGCAGAGTTTGAAGCTAAGGACGAAAATAAATAATTAGCTTAAAGTTTTATAATTAATTAAAGATTTTATCCTGCCCATTGCTTTTGTAAGCGTGGGCAGGTGCTTTATATAAAATAAAAATTCCAAGGTGACTTAAAATGGTTGATTACAAGGATTATTATAAGGTTCTTGGTGTCAGCAAGAGCGCAACAGAAGATGAAATAAAAAAAGCATACAGGAAGCTGGCAAAACAGTACCATCCGGATGCAAATAGAAATAATCCGGAAGCTACAGAAAAGTTCAAGGGAATTGGTGAAGCTTATGAAGTTTTGAAAAATCCTGAAAAACGCTCAAGGTATAACCAGTTAGGTTCAAACTGGAAGGCTTATTCAAGAGCTGGAGACGGGGCTGGTGCAGGATGGCCGGGTGGAGCACAATGGCAAGGTACAGGGACTGGCGGTTCATCTGACTTCAGCGGTTCAGGATTTGATTATGGAGACTTAGGTGGAGGGTTCTCGGACTTTTTTGAAACATTTTTTGGCAAGGGCTCTGATTCAAGATTTCAGGACTTTTCATCTTCCTATGGCAGTTCAGGTTCCGGGGGAAAACAAAGTCAGAGGACTGGATGGAAAAGCAGAAGAACTGCTGAAAAAGGCCAAGACATAGAATCAAAACTAACTATTACTTTAAGGGAAGTATTTTTTGGAACAGAAAGGTCTTTAAGGTTGCAAAGTCAGGATGGAAAATTAAGAACAATAAATGTAAAAATTCCAAAAGGCATTAAAGATGGCGGAAAAATAAGGGTTACCGGAGAAGGCGGGAAAAGCGGTGCCGGAGGTGCTTCAGGAGACTTATACCTTTTAATTGAAATAAACCCCCATCATTTTTTCACAAGAAAAGAAGATAATTTATATTGTGAAATCCCGGTTACAGTTAAGGAGGCAATTTTTGGCGCAGCAATTGATGTTCCAACATTTGCAGGCTCCGTTTCTGTTAAGCTTCCTGCAGGAACACAATCAGGCAGGACTTTAAGGTTAAAAGGCAAGGGGATGCCGCAGATTAAAAGTGTTGATTTTGGAGATTTATATGCAAAAATAAAAATAGTTATCCCTGAGAATATGACAGTCCAACAAAAAAAGCATCTTGAGGAATTTTCAAAAATATATAACGAAAATCCGAGGGGTAAAATCATTATTTAGAGGTGATAAAAATGCAATTTGAAAAATTTACTATAAAAGCACAGGAAGCTGTTTCAGCTGCCAATACTATCGCTATGGATAATGGCAATCAGGAAATAGCAGATGTTCATTTAATAAATGCCTTGCTTGAGCAGGAGGGGGGAATTATTATTCCTATCCTTCAAAAACTTGAAATAAATCTGGAAGATTTTAATAAAAAAATTAATGGCGAGCTGAAGAAATATCCAAAAGTTTCCGGAGCAAACATACAGGTTTATTTAAGCCCGGAGCTTAACAATACTTTAAGTGTTGCTTTAAAAGAAGCGCAGCAGTTAAAAGATGATTATGTAAGCACTGAACATTTGCTCATCGCTCTTTCTGAAAGCAAGAGCAGGATTGGAGAAATTCTTAGGCAATTTCAAATCTCCAAGTCAAAAATATACCAGATTCTTGTTGAAATCAGAGGGAACCAAAGAGTGACAGATCAGAATCCTGAAGATAAATACCAGGCTCTTCAAAAATTTGGCAAAGACATAACTGAACTTGCGCGAAAAGGCAAACTTGATCCTGTTATTGGCAGGGATGATGAGATCAGGAGAGTTATACAGGTTCTGTCAAGAAGGACTAAAAACAACCCGGTGCTGATAGGTGAGCCCGGTGTCGGGAAAACTGCCATAGCTGAAGGGCTTGCCCAGAGAATTGTATCCGGTGATATTCCTGAAGGCCTGAAAGGGAAAACGGTTTTTGCACTGGATATGGGGGCAATTATAGCTGGAGCAAAATACAGAGGCGAGTTCGAAGACAGGTTGAAGGCAGTTCTAAAGGAAATTTCAAAATCAGAAGGCAAAATAATTTTATTTATAGATGAACTCCATACTGTTGTTGGAGCAGGTGCTGCAGAAGGAGCTATTGATGCATCAAATATGTTAAAACCTATGCTTGCAAGGGGAGAACTTCACATGATTGGAGCTACAACCCTTGATGAGTATAGAAAATATATTGAAAAGGATGCTGCTCTGGAAAGAAGATTTCAGACAGTATTTGTAAGCGAACCTAATATTGAAGATACAATTGCGATACTCAGAGGGCTGAAAGAAAAATATGAAATCCATCATGGGGTGAGAATAAAGGATTCAGCATTGATTTCGGCTGCAATGCTTTCAGGCAGATATATAACTGACAGGTTTCTGCCGGATAAAGCTATTGATTTGATTGATGAGGCTGCTTCAAAGTTAAGAATTGAAATAGACAGCTTGCCTACAGAAATTGATGAGATAGAGAGAAAAGTCAAACAGCTTGAAATAGAAGAGCAGGCTTTAAAGAAAGAAAAAGACAAACCTTCTTTGGAGAGAATGGGGAAAATCAGGGAAGAGCTGGCACAGCTGAAAGAAAAAAGCACTGGTATGAAAGCTCACTGGCAGAAAGAAAAGGATCTTATAAAAAATATCCAGTCAATTAAGGAAGAAATAGAAAAAACAAAAATAGCAGCAGAGCAGGCGGAAAGAAACGCAGATCTGCAAAAAGCTGCTGAATTAAAATACGGGAAATTGCTGGAGCTTGATAAAAAGCTTAAAGAGGGAAATGAAAAACTGGTAGTGCTTCAAAAAGATACAAAAATGCTTAAAGAAGAGGTGGATGATGAAGACATTGCTGAAATAATTTCAAAATGGACAGGAATTCCACTTTCAAGGCTTATGGAAGGTGAAGTTGAAAAACTTATCTATATGGAAGAAAGGCTCAAACAAAGAGTTGTAGGGCAGGAAGAAGCCATTATATCAGTATCTAATGCTATCAGGCGGGCAAGAGCAGGGCTGGGAGATCCAAATAAGCCAATAGGTTCGTTTATTTTTCTGGGACCGACTGGTGTTGGCAAAACAGAGCTTTCCAAAGCTTTAGCAGAATTTCTGTTTGATAATGAGCATGCTATGGTAAGAATAGATATGTCAGAATATATGGAGAAACATACAGTTTCAAGATTAATAGGAGCTCCCCCGGGTTATGTGGGATATGAAGAAGGCGGCTATTTAACTGAAGCTGTTAGAAGAAGGCCTTATTGCGTTATACTTCTTGATGAAATTGAAAAAGCCCATCCCGATGTATTTAATATTTTGCTTCAGATAATGGATGACGGAAGATTAACTGACGGGCATGGAAGAACAGTTGATTTTAAAAATGCCGTTCTTATTATGACTTCAAACATAGGGAGCCAGTATATTATTGAACTTGGCAAAAAAGATGAAAAGGAGATAGAAAAACGGGTCAGAGAGGCAATGAAGGATTATTTCAAGCCCGAATTTTTAAACAGGGTGGATGATATTATAATTTTCCACAGACTTGGAATTAAGGAAATAAAAGAAATAGTGCTAATCGGACTTAAAAAGCTGATTGAATCTCTTGAAGACAGAAAAATTAAGCTTGAAATTAGCGAAAGCGCTAGAGAGCTTATTGCTAATGAAGGTTTTGATCCAATATATGGAGCTCGACCGCTTAAAAGAGTTATTCAAAATGAGATCCAGAATGTACTGGCTATGAAAATTTTAAACGGGGAAATTAAAGAAGGTGATACTGTTGCAATTGGTACAACTGGTCCGGAAGGTAAAAAATTATCTTTTGAAGTAAAAAAATCGCAGTAAAATAGTTGTTAAAAATTTTTTCTTCAGGGGAAAAACATGGTCAATTTTTACCATACGATTTCCGGCTTGAGTGCTGCAACTGTCATCCTTAAAAAATACAGAAAAATAGTATATACTTACGATAGAAATATGAAAGATAAGGTTACAGTACTCTAAAACCGGTAACTTTTGAAAAACTTTACAGACTGTTTTACAGAGCTATGAGAATAGTGACAGAAAATATTAAATTATCAGAATTAAGAGAGATGACTGCTGTAATGCTTGGCAACCTGGTAAAAGCCGTTGTAGATATTAAAAAAGAAATAATGGTCGTAGATGCTGAGCTCCATTCTGATGAAGAAGCGTTACTTATAAAAGAAGGCTCAAGGCAGCAGGATATCTGGGGAATAAACATTTATCCCGATCTGCCAGCAGATCAACGTATAGAATTTGATTCAATGATAAATTTAAGGCCAAGGCTTGGAAACCGGACCCGAGGCATTGAAGACCCGGAGATACGTAACAGAATAAAATTGATTGTAAACAGATTAATAGAAGAATGAGACATAAAAATGACAGTCTATCATAAAGACCTTAAAAAAAGATGGCATGATTTAAGCCTGATGGAACAGCTTGCAAATGTAGGAAGCGAGGTCGAAAGGGCGCTTAACTGGCAGGAAAAAGGTAATCTGGAATATACTGTAATATCTTTTGAAAGATCCCTTGAATTGCTTGATTATACTACTGAAGAAATGGATGACTTTTACAGGTTAAAAGAACTTAAAAGACTTAGGGAAGTTTTAGTAGATTATTTTGCAGGCCAGAATATTTATCATTCCAGTGCAAGGTTATTTAGAAATTATTTTTATGGATTTAATTATGCAGCCTCTCTTTCAAGATAAAGGGCTTATGGTTCCATATTTTAACCTAATTGTAGACTTGCCTGATGGAATGTATACTGTAAAGACATTCCATGACCAGCCAGAACCTATACAGATATTTGTAATAGGTAAGCCATAAATATTACCGATATATTATACCTGGAATTATAATTATAAGAACTTGCTTTTAGTGGCTTAATATATAAATTATAAGAACTTGCTTTTAGTGGCTTAATATATACGATACAGCAGGTATTTTACTGGATTTTAGCATTATAAATATAAAAAACAGGCAAATTAGGGTTAATAATTAGTAAAAACAGTCCCGGTAATATAATCAGGCAGACTTTATTGTAATATTTTCCATGGACCTGGCGTTGCGGGGATAAATCCTGTTTCCACAATATACATGAAAATCCGAGTGTCTCCAGGACGTTATAAGCTCTGTAGTCCTATCTGCTCTGTAGTCCTATCTATCTGTAATAAGTCCCTTTTTCTTTAGCATTGAAAGTACCTTGTGTCTGAATAGAGGCTTAAAGACCATCCGCACTTTTTTTGGGCAGGGGGGACGTGTAAAACATGCCACTCTCTTTAAAGCATCCATCAGCGGCAAGTATATGAAGATGAGGACTGGCGCCAGGAAAGTCTCCAAATGTCTGGATGATCGATTTTTTCTTGACAATCGAGAAACACAGGAATAATCTCTATCTAAAATAGTCAAAAAGGATGGTGTTTTATGGGTATTATTACTAAAGCAATAATCATAGTAGCAGCAATTATCTTTTTCTTTTTCTTAATTGGAATCAGGATTGTCAGACCTACACATCGTGGCCTAATCGAAACCCTCGGTAAATATACCGGTTTCGCCCAACCTGGGTTTCATTGGATTGTGTTTATTCTTCAAAAACTGTATCTTGTTGATATTAGGGAGCAGTTGGTCAATGCAGATCCGCAGGTAATTATAACCAATGACAACTTGAATGCAACCGTGGATGCGCAAGTTTATCTAAAGGTTAAATCCGACGAAGAAAGTGTGAAGAGCTCGATGTATAATGTAACAAATTACCGTTTTCAGGTAGTGAATCTTGCGAGAACCACCTTAAGAAATATCATCTGTACTCTTTCACTCAAATCGGCAAATAGTGAAAGAGGCAGGATTAATACAGATCTTGACCAGACACTCAAGGTCGAGACTAAAAACTGGGGTATTGAAATCCTGCGAACTGAACTGAAAGAAATTGATCCGCCAAAAGATGTTCAAGAGACAATGAACAAGGTTGTCAAAGCGGAAAATGAGAAGATAGCTGCCGTTGACTTTGCAACAGCTGCGGAAACAAATGCAGATGGTGTGAAAAGAGCAGAAATCAAGAAGGCGGAAGGAATCAGACAGGCAAAGATTCTGGAAGCAGAGGGCGAAGCGCAGGCAATTAAATTGGTAAACGAGGCGGCTGAACATTATTTTATTGGCAATGCGCAATTATTGAGAAAACTGCAAGCTACGGAAACTGCACTTAAAAACAATTCAAAAATTGTGCTTCCTTCTGATAGTGATCTAGTCAATGTGATCGGTGAGATGTCGGGTGTATTACCGCTTAAAAGAGAACCAAAAGAGTAGCAATAATCACTTAAAATGTTCAAGAATAATTTCTTTCCAAAGCATCCATCAGCGGCAAGTATATGAAGATGAGGACTGGCGCCAAGAAAGTCTCCAAGTGTCTGGATGGATGCAGCTGCTGCAGGCATTGCACCATCTTTGCCAATTTTAATTTTATAATATTGGCTTAATACTTCCCATGCAATTCTGGAAAGTATTGCAAGCAGTTTTCTGTCAAATAAAAAATAAATTCTAATATTGATCTGGATGTTTCCAAAGATAAATTTCAGAGACAATATTGCAGGGGCGCAGAAAGTATTGATATTGGAACCTATAATACTTGCAGCAATGGTTGTCTATACTGTTATGCCAATTACAATAGAGGAATTCTTAGACAAAACTTAAACAATCATAATCCAAAATCTCCTTTGCTTATTGGAGATATTGAGAAGGACGATAAAATATCTGAAAGAGAAGTGAAGTCATATTTAAATTTAAGTCAGGGTGGATTATTTTAATCAATATAAGAGTGGAAATATAAGCTGTTCAAAAGTTGATTTGAAACAGAAAATTAATTTAAGTGGGGTAGTTTTAGGTTAACAGAAAAACATGGAACCCTTTACTACAATATGCAAAAACTATTTTCATCCCTAAAGTTAAAAAAGGCAGATGGAAGCTACGCAGCAGAGATTAAAAAAATAGCAAAAGCAGAACTTCTCATTTTAGATGATTTTGGACTGGAAACACTTGACGGCGCTTCCAGACTTTCACTTTTGGAGATATTTGAGGACAGACACGGGCTTGCCTCTACTATTATTACCAGCCAGCTTCCGGTATCTTCCTGGTATGAGGTCATTGGAGATCCTACAATTGCTGATGCTATTTGTGACAGGATCATAAACAGCTCATACAGAATAGAATTAAAGAGTGAATCTATTAGAATAAAATATAAAATAGATTGACATTTTATTTTTATTTTTTATATATTGAAAGATAAGAATTTGGATAGTCTATGGAGTGAACCCACTCCCTTGGACACATTGTATACTAAAATAACTTAAGTTAAAATATGCTGATGAGGGCCTAAAAAAGAGAAAGGAAGGTCTCATCAGTTATGAGAGCAAGAAGAACATTTGATGAAAAGTTTAAAAGACAGGTTGTAGAATCGGTGTCCAATTTCACCAGAATATGCAACTGTAAGTATTTTTAATAAATCAACCACAGAACTGCTATTAATATTATCATAACTGCTATTAATTCAGGCATTCTAAAATCAAAATATTTGCATATTTTTTGCTGTAATTATCTTAAATTAGAAAATGGTCTTTAAAATTATGCTGATTTTGCTGCTATTTTGTGTAAAATAGGGGGAAGATGGTTAATTGCTGAAACTTAAAAAATTTTCTTGACAAAAAATACAAGCGTTTGTATAATACATACGATTGTATTATTAATTAATTACTAATTTAAACAGAATAGTTATTTTAATTTAAAAAAATGGCGACAATTAAAGATATTGCAAAACATGTTAAGTTAGATATTTCTACTGTATCCAGAGCGCTTAATGAAAGTCCCAGAGTCAAAGAGTCAACTAAGAAATACATAAAAAGAGTAGCTAATAAGCTTGGATACCAAAAAAATGACATTGCAAGAGGTCTGGCAACAAAAAAAACTAATACAATAGGTTTATTAATATCAGATATTAGTAACCCTTTTTTTGCAGAGCTTACTAAAGGTGTAGAATATGAAGCCAATAAAAAAGGTTATAGTGTCATTCTTTGCAATAGCAATTGGGACCCTAAGAAAGAAAGGGACAGCATAGATGTTTTAAAAGGGAAAAGGGTAGACGGACTGCTAATACACGCTTCAATGGGACTTACCGGAATATATAAAAAAGAATATAAGGACGATAAAATCCCCGAAGTTTTTTTAGGTAATTTCTTTGATCATAAGGATTATGATGAATTTTACTATGTTTCTATTGATAATATAAAAGCAGCTCATGAGACAACATCATATTTAATTTCTTTAGGTCATAGAAGAATAGCACATATTACAGGTAATATTACAAAGGATAATAAAGGCTACAATATTTTAATTGATAGATTAAATGGATACAAATTGGCACTTGAAGAAGCAGGGATTAAGTATAACAATGATTTGATATTAGAAACATCTCCAGGCATATCTTCTTCTTGTAACATAACTAAAGAATTTATTAAAGAGCACAAATATGTAACAGCCATATTCGCTTCATGTGATATTATGGCTCTGGGAGTATATAAAGCTATATTTGATCTTGGTTTAAAAATTCCGCTTGATATTTCTGTTGCAGGGTTTGATGATATTGAAATTTCTTCCTTACTAAATCCAAAATTAACTACATATGAGCAACCTAAATTTGAAATGGGGAGTGCAGCAACAAAAATACTATTAGATCTTATTAATGGAAATAAACCAGAGAAAAAGGGTTTAATATTAAAATCAAATGGATTGATAAAAAGAGAATCCTGTAAATTCCTTGAACATTAAGTATATATTTATTAATTTTAAGTTAAGAATTACTGAAAATGGCTGAAATAAATTTTAAAAAATACATTGGGGAGCCTAATAAAGAAAGATTAATTAAAGCCTTCAAAAGAGAAGAAATTGATAGGGTCCCAAATTTCGAAGGATTAATAGAAGATAAACATGTAGAAAAAATGTTGGGCAGATATGCTGGAAATACTTTTGCCTTTAGTGGAGATCCTGCTAAAGGTAAAATAGATTTAAATAAGACACGCCCGATGTTTGCAAAAGATTATATAGAAATTTGTAAGATAATTGGCCAGGACGTAATAATGCTTGCAGATAATTGGACTCCTTTTAAAAAAGAAGATCAAAAAAATTCGCTTGTATTAGCATTTGATAAAAGTGTAAAAAATTTAAAAGACTTCCGTAAACTAATAAAGCCGGATTATAAAGATATAGAAAAGATAATTAATTATATTAAAGAGTATAAAGAAGCAGTAGTAAATACAAAAATAGGAATTGCAGTTTCATTTGGTTCTTTATTTCAAACATTATATGTATTTATTGTTGGTTTCGAAGATTTTATGATTGCCTGTCTTGAGGATAGAGATTTTATTGAAGAAATGCTAGAAATTTCTACAGATTACTGGATTGAATTTTCTAAAGCAGTAGTCCACGAAAAAGTAGACATTATTTGTATTGGAGATGACGTAGCTTTTAAGAGCGGATTATTTATTCCTCCAAAATTATTTAGTGAAATTTGGATTCCAAGAATGACTAAAATAATAGAGCCTGCTGTTAAAGCAAATATTCCTGTGCAATTTCATTCAGATGGGAAAATAGATGATATCGTTGAAGATTTAATAGAAATGGGAGTAGATTGTTTAAATCCAATGGATCCATATTGCATAGATTATAAGGAATATAAGAAAAAGTATAATAAGAATTTAACATTATCGGGGAATATTGATATTGGATTTCCTCTAGTAAATGGCACACCCGAAGATGTGGAAAAAGATGTGAAAGAGCATATGAAAGTATTAAAACCCGGCTATGGTTATGTTGCATGCTCATCACATTCTATTGTAAATTATATCCCTTTTGAAAATTTTATTACTATGATTAATTCCATACATAAATATGGCTTATATTGAAGATTTATTTTTTAAAAATTATTTTCCCCAAGTTATTTATATAGTTCTAAAAAATATTTTTTTTAGAACATTTTTATAAATTTTTTTAAGTAAGGAAAGGAGGATAAAAAAGTTACTTTGTTAAACCTGCAATAGATTAAGAGTTTTATCATGCAGAGAGTATGTAAAAAATAAAGGGGGTTTTTACTTTTTGTGAAAGCCACAATATTAACACGAGGAGGTGATAAATGAAAAAGATCAAAAAATGAGATTTGTTTAGATAAAAGCTTATTCTGTGGTTGCTTATCCTAAACAAATCTCATATGTATTTTATTAATAATTGAGATGAAAGTAAACTAAGAAAGAAAGGCGAGCAAAATGAAAAAAATATTATTATGGCTATTAGTGTTAACCATGTGTGTATCGATGTTAGTAAGTTTTTCGCTTGTAGGATGTAAGAAAACAGAAGTAGCAGCTACAACCGCGGCAGCAGAAACTACAGCAGCAGCAGCAGAAACTACAGCGGCAGCTGAAACGACAGCCAAAGAAGTTTCTTTAGAAGGTAAAACTATTTATTACATTTCTTGGGCAGACTATACACCGGAAATGCTGGACCTTTTTAAAGAGCAGACTGGTATTACCTTAAATTACCAGCAATTCGGAGGTGGTGAATATAACGAGGCTGTAAGAACAAGAGTAGCAGGTGGCGCAGACTTAGATGTTGTAGCAATAAGGGCAGAAATGCGAAAAGAGTTCTTTAATGATGATATGATGGTTGATTTGACAGGTCAGCCAGTTCTTGAAAGAGTAAAGGATTTATCAGCAGGTACTTCGCCTGATGGTAAAATATATGGAATACCTATTGGAGGTTTTGTTGAAGCTGTTTGGTATAACAAGGATATTTTTGCTAAAAATAATTTATCAGTACCAAAAAACTGGGAAGAATTTAATGATGTATGTAAAAAACTTAAAGAAGCAGGAATAACTCCATTAGTTGAACCTTTCAAAGACGTGTGGCCATGCTGGTATGTAGGAATAGGACCACTCCAAAGAATATACGAAAATGATCCAAAAATTGTACAAAAATTGGATAGCGGTGAAGTTAAATGGACTGACCCGATATGGGTGGATGCCTTAAAAGAAGTAGAATCTTTTATTGCGAAGGGTTATTTTGCTCCAGAATCAACAGGTCTTGCATATACGCCAGCTAAACAAGCTTTTAATGATGGCAAGGCTGCCATGACTATATGTGGAACATGGAATGCAAGAAATGATACGCATGGAAAAGACCTAAGGATAGGGGGTTTTGATTTGGGACTATTTCCAATGCCTTATAATTTACCAGGCGAAGAACTTAAAGGAATTAGAGTTCAAGGAGTAGTTACCGGAATTGCTCAACAATCTAAGAATAAAGAAGCTGGAATGAAATTCTTAGAGTGGATAACTGATCCAAATGGAGGTGCGCCTATTTATCACAATACAAATGGCCATCCTTCAAATTTTAAAGGATTTGAGACAGATTTGGGAGATTTCACAGGAATTATTAAAGAAGCACAGGAATTACCAGGTGTTGAAACACTAAGGGATGATTTATTTACGCTGGTTAATTCAAGTTTATACACTGTATTGTCTGAAATGTATATTGGAACAAAAACTGCAGAAGAAGCTGCAAAAGCATTACAGGATGCTCAGGATAAGGCTATGGCTGAGAAATGAGAAATGATCAATAATTAAAATCTGAATTATTATTAAGCTTAAGGGGTAATTTAGGATATAAATTACCCCTTAAGGTATAAGTAAAATAATATATATAATAATATGGATAAAAATAAACAAAAATTTTTACTTTATTTAATAATACTACCGGCATTTTTAATTTTTTTAATTTTTTTTATAGCCCCATTTATTAGTGGGCTCTTTATAAGTTTTACTTCATGGAGTGGGTTTAATGAAATTAAATTTGCAGGTTTTAAGAATTTTATAGAATTTTTTACTAACAAAAATGCTTACTCCGCACTGGGAAGGACATTATGGTTAACGTTTATTATAGTTATTTTTCAAAATATTACAGCTTTATTTTTTGCTGTTATATTAGAAAGGAAAATAAAGGGAAAGGACTTATTTAAAGTTATTTTTTTTGTTCCAACAATGTTAAGCTCCATAGTAGTAGGTTATATGTGGTCTTTTATATTTGATCCAATGAATGGGTTATTTAATAAATTATTTACGTTTTTTAATTTAAGTGAATTAGCTAAAATTAATTTACTAGGCAATCCAAAATTAGCTCTCTATACTATTATATTTACACTTTTATGGCAATATACTGGATATACTATGGTGATTTATATAGCTGGTCTGTCAAATGTGCCTCCAGAATTAAATGAGGCTGGTTATATTGATGGAACAAACAACTGGCAAAATTTTAAATATATAACTTTCCCGATGATTGCTCCAGCAGTTACTATTAATATTTTAATTTCTGTAATTGGAGCTTTAAAATTATTTGACCAAATATATGTCATGACAGGCGGAGGTCCAGGAAGAACTACTGAAAGTTTAACTTTGCTTATATATAAAGAAGGATTCGGAGCTTCTAGATTAGGGTTTGGAACTGCTTCTTCTACTATACTTTTCATACTTGTATTAATTATATCTTTAATACTTCTAACATATCTTAGACGAAGGGAGATATATTAAGCATGAAAGAAGGAAGATTAATCAAAAAATTTGATTTAAATAAACTTTTAATATATTTTTTGCTGATTATAACTGCAATATTGATTATACTTCCTATATTATTTATATTTATAAATTCTTTTAAAGGAATAGTTGATTTTACAAAAAATGTATTTGGATTGCCTCATGAAATACAATTTGGAAATTATTCGGTAGCATGGGAGCAAGGTAATTTTTTTAGACTAATATCTAACAGCTTAATTATTACTATAATTAGCGTTGCTGCCCTAATATTTTTAGGTGCCTTAGCCTCATATCCAATTGCCAGAAAAAAACTATTTGGAGGCAATTTTATTTATGTATTATTTCTGTCTGGACTTATGATTCCTCCCCAGGTAATAGCCATCCCATTATTTATATTGGAAAAAAAATTAGGTCTTCTCAATACTCTTCCTGGATTAATATTTGTATATATAGCAGCACAATTACCAATTACTGTATTTATTTTTGTAGGTTTTATGAGAGGTATCCCAGTAGAGATAGAAGAAGCATCTCATATTGATGGTTGCAGTAATATTGGAACTTTTTGGAGAATAATTTTTCCTCTGGTAAAACCAGCTATTGCAACAGTTAGTATTTTAGGTTCTTTAAATATCTGGAATGACTTTTTCTATCCCTTAATTTTAATTAATACTAAAGAAAATATGACAGTAACTTTGGGATTATTTGCATTCAGAAGTTTTTTCAGGGTTACATTCACAAATTTGTTTGCATATATGTCAAGCATGATTATACCAATGATTATATTATATTTAGTACTTCAAAAATTTATAATTAAGGGAATGACGGCTGGAGCCGTTAAAGGTTAATTTTATTTTAATAAAGGATTAAAGCATGGGAAAAAATATATTGAGTCTTAATGGAATATGGAAATTAAAAGCCTTTAAGCCCGATGAATTATTAAAAGATAATATCTCTTCTATAGAAATAGATAGCAGTTGGATAAATATAAATGTCCCCGGAGACGTTTATTATGCTTTATTTGAATCTGGAATGATTCAAGATCCTATGTATGGAGATAATTACATTAAATGCAAATGGGTAGCAGAACATGACTGGTTATACTATAAATCTTTTAAAGTACCCTCTAATTTTAAACAAAACAAAACATTTTTAGTTTTTAGAGGCATTGATACTTATAGCATGGTATGGTTTAACGGAAAAAAAATCGGATCTACTGATAATATGTTTAGAGAGTATGAATTTAATATAACCGATCTTCTGAGAGCTAACCAGGAAAATCATATTATTGTTCTTATAAAGTCAACTATAAAAAATATTGAAAAGTTTTCAAACAAAAAATACATATCTCTTTTTAATAAAAAAAGGATATTTGTAAGAAAAGCTCAATGTCATTTTGGTTGGGATTGGGCACCAGATCTGCCAGCTATTGGAATCTGGAGAGATTGTGAAATATCATCCAGAAGAGAACATCAGATAGTTAATGTTTTTATAAAGACAAAAATAGATGGGATCGTAACTTTTTTTATAGAAACCGATCATTCTCCTGAAAGGACTGAGCTGAATGGGTTAAGTGTAAATTATGATATTAATGAACAAAAATATAAGCTTGTTATAAAAATTTATGATGAGAGAAAGAATTTAGTAAAAAAAGAGGAAATAGAAGTAAGGGGCGGTAAAAATTATTTAACATTAAAGCTAAATAATCCTAAATTATGGTGGCCAAATGGATATGGGGAATCATATTTATATAATTACACAGTTGAACTTATAAGAAATGATAATGAATTTGATTGCTATTCTGGAAAATTTGGTATTCGTGAGATCGAACTTAAACAAGATCCAAAAAAAAATGGGGAATTTAATTTCCAATTTTTGATTAATGGAATACCCGTATTTTGTAAAGGTGCCAATTGGGTACCACCTGAATTGTTTATGGGTACTATTAGAAAAGAAAAATATTTGAGACTTATTAAATTAGCAAAAGAAGCTAATTTTAACATATTACGAATATGGGGTGGTGGTGTATATGAAAATGATGAGTTCTATGAGCTATGTGATGAAAACGGAATAATGATTTGGCAGGATTTTATGTTTTCTTGCTCTGATTTGCCAGGAGATAAACCATGGTTTTTAGAGATGATAATACCTGAGATAGAATTTCAATTAAAAAGACTGCGGAATCATCCAAGTATAATTTATTGGTGTGGTGGTAATGAATTAGCAATTTATGCAGGTTATAAAGTAAGTTTTAGTTATAGAATATTTCATTATATAATTAGAGGTCTCTGCAATGATCTTGATTCAAGTCGGCCATATGGTGTTTCAAGTCCAATTAGTTTTTCAGACTTAGGCAACGACCAGAACTCAGGAGATGCACATGTTTCAAGTTTTGAGCAATCATATCAAAAAGGTATTAATTTATTTAGAACTGAGTTAAATAAATGCAAAGCTAAATTTATTTCAGAGTTTTATGCAATTGGACCTGTTAGGTTTCAGTCTTTAAAAAAATATATGCCTGAAGATAAACTATGGCCAACAAATGATCTATACGAACTTAGAAACAAGTGTAATCCTCATGGTCTTTATATTAAGGATACATATACAAAAATGCAGTTAGAAGTTGCAGCAAAATTATTTGGGGAATTTAATAATCTAAGAGATTTTTTAAAAAAGGCAATGACTGCTCAATCAGAACTTTTAAGTGCTGAAATAGAGTATCATCGCAGCAGAAAGTATAATTGCAGTGGATTAATATTTTGGATGTATAATGATACTTGGCCTACTTCAAGTTGGTCTGTTGTAGATTATTACCTTCTTCCCAAGCCTTCTTATTTTGCAGTAAAAAGAGCTTATAAGCCCCTTTTAATAACTATTCAAAAAGTGTTTTCTAACATTGAAGCTTATATAATAAATGATTTGATATATCCCGTAGAAGGCAATATTGAGATTGGCCAAAGGGATTTAGACGGCAATATAATTTGGCATGAAGAAATTCATAATTTTAAAGTTTTAGCAAATTATGCTGTGAAAGTATCAAGTTTTAAAAATAAATATAAAAATATTCCAAATTCTTATCTTTTTGCAAAATATATTAATGATTATGAGAATGTTGATTCAGTGTTTTTTTATGACTTGTGGAAGAATAAAGAATGGCCTGATCCACAAATATATCAAGAGATTATTTTTGAATCAAAAGAGGGAGATTATTATAAAAAAATTATAGCAATAACTTCTAAAAATTATGCAAGAATGGTGAATATAAATTTATCAGATGAATCTACTACATTTTATAGTGATAACTTTTTTGATATAGAAGCAGGGAAAACAAAGAAAATAGTAATTGGATCTAAAAAGGACTTTAATATTAATAACATAAGAGTTGATCATTGGCTAACAGAATGGCTGTAGTTAATTTTTTTAATTATTTCTTTTAAAGATTTTAAATAACATGAAAAAATTAATCTGAGTAGAAATCAAAATATTTCCCAAATTTTTTATAATTTCTAATCGTAGCAAAAAGGCTAGACTTAAAATGAATCAAAGAGAAAGAATGCTTTGCACTTTAAGGCATAAAATACCGGATATGGTACCATGTTGTCCTGATCTTTCAGTTATGGTTCCATTGAAGATGAAGAAAAGACCATTTTGGGAATTTTATATAAATGAAAAAGAAAGTATTTTTTATGATCTTTATAATAATAAAAATCTTTTAGAAGCATATGTTGATGCTTGTAAGTACTTCGGTGTTGCAGCATGGGCATGGTATATAGCACCTATTTTTAAAAATGAAGATGTCAAATACAAGAATGAAATTATAGAGAAAAAAAGTGATAGAATAGTTACAAGAACTATAATGACTACCCCTGAAGGTGAACTCTGGGCTGAGACAGTGTTTCCGATAAATAATCCACCTTCCCCTGTTAGAAAATTTATTAAAGATTTCAAAAAGGAATTTAAGTTTCTAAAATACTTTTATCCTTCTTTAGATAACATGGATTTTAATCCAGTTATGGAGGAAAAGAATTATGTAGGTGACCAAGGAGTTAATGCAGTAGGCGTTTTTCCACCGAGTCTTTCTCATCTTGACAGTTTTGTTGATGGAGGTTTAGGAAATATAGGCATTATCTATTATGATTATCCACAACTTATTTCAAAATACAAGGAAATGCACGAGGAATGGTCAATGAAATATTTAAAGAAAATAATTGATTCAGAATGCTGTGATGAGATACTAACTGGTGGTTCTGGACTTATGACCTGGCAGTCTCCTAAAATAACAAGAAATTTATCCCTTGATGGGATTAAACAAATAACCAAAATTTGCAAAGATAATAATACGATAAGCCATTTGCATTGTTGTGGTTTTGAAAATGAACTTGTTAGAATGTGTGCAGAGGAAACAGACCTTGATGTAATAGAACCTTTAGAAATTCCACCTTCAGGTGATTGCAATATAAAGGAAATAAAACAAAAACATGGAAACAAGCTTGTACTTAAAGGAAACCTACATACATCTAAGGTTATGCTTGCAGATGTTAAAACAGTGGAAGCAGCTGCAATTAAATGTATTGAAGAAGCTAAAGAAGGTGGGGGATTTATTCTCTCGACTGGTGACCAGTGTGGCAGAGATACTCCTTATGAAAATATTTTTAAACTTGTGAAAGTGTGTGAAAAATATGGGAGATATTAAAATGAAGCCTAAAGAAAGATTTATTTGTGCTCTTAAAGGTGGAACTCCTGACATAATTCCCCTTTTTGATTATTTATTTTCAAGAAAATTATATAAAGAAGTTTTGGGTTTAGATGTTGAAGGTTACAACAATTTAGCTGCATTAAAACTTGCGGAGGTATTAGGTCATGATGGGGTTTTTACTATGGCTGGTCTTCCTAAGAATTACAAATTAGATTTTATTTCTGATTGTGAATATATAGATGAGTGGGGAACTACATATAAAATTAATAAATCATCATGGCCATTTAGTGCCCCAACTAATTATTCTATTAGATACGAAAATGATTTACGAAATTTTAAATTACCAAATCCAAATGATGAAAGTAGATATTATTCAATTATAAATACCATAGAAAACAACAAAAAATCAATTGCAATTATAGGTGCTGTAGGAGGTCCATTTTCTCAGACAGCAGCTATTATAGGATTAGAGAGGCTGTCTATAATGGCTATTGATAATATAAATTTTATAAAAGAAATGTTTTTAATTACAAAAGAATTAGCATTAAATCAAATAAATATGCTTAAAAAGATTGGGGTAGATGTAATTAATATAGCTGATGATCTTGGTTATGATAGCAGCACCTTTTTTAGTCCGCAATGGTATGAAGAATATTTATTTCCCTGCTATAAACAGTTGGTTGATGAGGTTAAGCAAAATAATTTACCTGTTTTTTTACATAGTGATGGAAATTTAAATTCAATAATAGAATGTTTTATAGATTTAGGTTTTGATGGCTTAAATCCTATTGAAAGAAAAGCAAATATGAGCATAAAAAATATACGGAAAAAATATGGTAATAAATTATGTTTGTTGGGAAATGTTGATTCATCAAAAACTTTAGTGTTTGGAAAAGAAGAAGATGTTGAGAAACAAACACTGGAATGTATAAGAGATGGAGGTATAGAGGGTGCTTATATATTAGCTTCTGATCACTCTTTTCATGATGATATTCCTAAAGAAAATATTCTTAAAATAATCGAAATTCGAAATAAATTTGGAAAATATCCTATAAAATGTACTATCTAATAGTACAAATAAATATTAAATAATTTTTAAGGGAAGTTATTATGACTACAAATAAAGGATTTGATACCTGGGATGATATTTTCGCTGGTAGTATTTTATCATCAGCAATAATTTGCGTATTCCGACGCATACGGACATCAATTCCGGTAGTATCCGGACAGTAAATCCGAAGGCATCCGATCCGGACACTTGTCAGATGGTTGAATTCTACAATAATAAACTATGCTTTTCAATGACTTTTTGTTCTTCAGTTTTTTTATGACAATTTTTACCCTAAAGTAAACTGGGTTTTTTGCTAATTTATTTTTATCACCCTCACCTATGTAACTCTTAGCGTCACATCCTGTAAAAGATGAGACTTGACAAGTCGTGACACGCGGAGCAAAACCCAAAGACTTTTCTACAAATTATATTTTGTTTTTTCAGCCATTACTGCCCGCATAGATTTTTTAGAATCTAAAGGCAGAATATATGCATTGAACTAAACCGCTTGCGCGGTAGTTTTTAGTAAATTATAAGAACTTGCTTTTAGTGGCTTAATATATACAGCAGGTATTTTACCGGATTTTAGCATTATAAATATAAAAAACAGGCAAATTAGGGTTAATAATTAGTAAAAACAGTCCCGGTAATATAATCAGGCAAATTTTATTGTAAGTATAACCGGTTTTTAGGCATACTTATGCTTTAAGGAATCTCTTTTAAGTCCAGAAATCCATATAATCAGCATTTATATAGTCATCACATCGCCAGTCATCAAATGTATCGGCTACAGCTAGTGTTCCGGGTGGGGACTTGTCCCTTTTTCTTTAGCATTAAAAGTATCTTGTGTTTGAATAGAGGCTTAAAGACCATCCGCACTTTTTTGGGCTGGGGACGTGTAAAACATGCCACTCTCTCCAAAGCATCCATCAGCGGCAAGTATATGAAGATGAGGACTGGCGCCAAGAAAGTCTCTAAATGTCTGGATGACTATAGCTGCTGCGTGCATTGTAATGTCATTTTTTCTCCCTGATGAAAATATATTAAATTTATGTCAAGTTATAAGACATCTTGGCAACTCTTATTAGATCCTCTTATAAGTGAAGTAATAATTGCCGCACATGCTAATATGGCTCCGGTAAAAAAAGTAAACCTCATAGCCCCGGTAAAAACCATATTATTTAACTCAATTCCGCTTATTCCATTTAATGTAAGTATTTTTGTCAGATAGATTTGCCTATAGCTAAAAAGACTGCCCGATAATGATGCCCCGAAAACCATTCCAAGATTTCTCATTGTTGCAAGCATTGAAGATGCAGTCCCGCTCCGATTATGAGATACAGAACTCATTATCGCACAATTATTAGGGGTCTGAAACATTCCTATACCTAATCCAATAATTGCCAGGTAAAGAATAATATAAGCAATATTACTATTTTCATTTAATAAGCCTAAAAGGAATAATCCTGCTGCAATTAAAACCATGCCTGATGAACTCATATATCTGGTATCATAACGGTCAGTCAAATATCCTGAAAGCGGAGTTATTATAAGTACTATCACGGGATTTGCTATAAGGATCAAGCCTGCCATTGAAGCTGGAAAGTTTCTGAACTGTATCAGATAAAAAGGAATTATCAAGATTACCATAAATTGAGCTATAAAATTTAATAATAAAGAAATATTACCCAGTAAAAAAACTTTGCTCTTAAATAAGGAAAAGTCAAACATGGGATGTTTTATCCTAAGCTCTATAGACACAAATAAAATTAATAAAATTATACCTGCAGCAAAAGAACCTATCATAAATGGATTTTTTATTCCTAATTTATCTATGAAACTAAGCGGGAAAATAATGCCTATAAGGGCAAAAAATAAAATTATGGCGCCTATAAAATCAAATGGGTGTTTTTCGCCTTGTTTTATTGTGGGAAGCACTTTAACAGCCCATACAAAAGCAATAATCCCAATAGGTATATTAATAAGAAAAATGCTTTGCCATCCAAAGATGGAAGTTAAAAATCCACCTAAAACAGGTCCTATTGAAAGCGCGATCGAAACTGATATTCCAATTATGCCGAGGTATCTACCTCTTTTTTTTGCTGGAGCATTAATAGTAATTATTGCAGGTCCCATAGACATCAGCATTCCGGCACCAACAGCTTGCAATGCCCTGAATACTACAAGAAGAATAATTGAAGAAGATAAAGCGCAGAGAAGAGAGCCTACGGTAAATATTGCAAATCCAATAATATAAATCTTTTTGTGGCCGTAAAGATCTCCTAGCCTGCCAAATGTCAAAAGCAAACTGCTTATTATTATAAGATAAGATAAGACCACCCATTCAACCGTAGTAAGTGTAATATTAAAATAGCTGCTAATGGCAGGAAGTGAAATATTTACAATACTGCCATCAAGTGCACTCATGAACGTACCCAATGCTACAACTATTACTATTTGGATTAATTCTTTTGGTGCAAATTTATTAATTATTTTTCCTGTTCTAAAATAAGTTTTTATCTTAACCCTGCATTATTATTAAAAATTTTCATGCTTTTAATAATATTTTACTTTCAGCAACAGGGAAAGTAAAAAAGCCTTTAAAAATAAATATTTATAAAAAAATATAAAAACTTATAATTATATTAATAATATTTTTTTATAAGTACAGCTAATGGAAGATATTAATGATCAGAAATTAGTAAAATTAAAAAAAAGACCGTTATCTGTAACATTTCTTGCAATTTACTCATCCGCTTATATTATTGCCCTATTGATAACCTTGACAGGGGTAATTGACTTTATTGATTTTTTATACGGATTTTTAATTATTTCATCATTTTTTGGAATACCATTATTTATAGTATCAATAATTCTTTTATTCATTAATTTCCGTCATAATAAGCGCAGAACACGGGGGTTTGGCATAAGTGCAGCGATCTGTTTATTGATAGTTCCTCTTGCTTTTTTATCATTAACGTTTTTTAAAGACGGTCTTGCAAAGGCTGATAGTTATATGCTTAAAAAAAACTATGCCGCAGCAATAAAATATTATGAGGATGTCATAGAAAACGAAGATGACCCTGGGATAAAAGATATTGCAAAGTCTGGCAAACTAAAGGCACAGAAATTTATAGATGAAGCAAAACGACAGCAAAAAGCAGGTGATATTTTTTATGATTATGAATTATATAACCGTGCTGAAGAAAAATACAAAAAAGCATATGAAATTTACCCATTTCTTGATGGAATCAAAAAAAACATAGATATTGCTATTACCATGAAGGAAAAAACAAATAATTTTACAGGTAAAGCTAATTATATACTTTTTAGTGATAAACTTAAATTCAATTATACTTCAGATCTACCTATAAAGTGGGGCAGTATAAAAGTATCTTCGCCGTACCTTGCAGAGTTTCAAAATATTTCCTTCCAAAAGAATAAATTTTTTGAAAGTGAAAATGAGCTAAAAGTCTCCGGAGTAATATATGGTAAGCCTGAAATTGCAGATTTTCTTGAATCGGAAAAAGGACTTTTTGTCTTCATATCTGCTGTAATTATAAGCGAATCAGGAGAAATAAAATGGGAAAAAGACGGTTATATAAAAGGAGATACACCTTATTTGAAAGAAGGAGAGTTTAAAGAGTTTTCACTTATAAGCCCTATAATTAAACCTATTGAATCCAAAGACAGCTTGATTTTAATTGCATATGTAAAAAGAAACATAATAATTTTAACAGATTCTGAAAATCCTAACAATCATAATGCTTTAAAAAATATTTTTTCATTTTATACGGAAAAAGGTATTAAAATTTAATTGACAATTACCAGTAAGGCTGATACTATATGGTTAATTCTTAGAAAAGAAGGCAACGATTAGGATTAACAGAAATTTCAGACGAAAGAATGTAAAAAGTATGTTAATTTCAAAATAGTCCTAAGAAAAGTTCTAGGAAGAGACCCCAAGATGTTAAGTAACCTAAGGTCTTAAGACTAAGACGATGGTAAAAGATAACTTGGGGTTTTTCTTTTGCCTGCTTTTTCTTATCAAGAACAATTACTTATCTTAATTTAAAAAAAGTGTTCCAGTTGCTTCTATGTAGTTTTAGCTATTTACCACGTGTATCGGTCATAAAATCTCTGCGATATCCGAATAATCCCCTTGTAGGAATAATAAACTAAAGTCATGGAGCCGAAAATTTTCATATATGGTTTAAAACATTAATAAGAAGTGTATTTGAAAGTAAATAAAAAAGCTGCACGTGTTAAATGAACAGGAATAAGGTATTATTAGAAAAACATTTGCTTTATAATGGCATTATAATGTCAAATTATGCGTCCCCCTGACACTTCTACATAAAAAATGGAAGAAAAAAATAAATCTTTGGAAGTAGGCAACATCTTCAGAATGTCAATTACTGATTTAACCAGTGAGGGGTCTGGAGTTGGGAGAATAAACAATCTTGCAGTTTTTATAGACGGAGCACTCCCAGGAGAAACCGTTGAAGCAAAAATAACCGGCATAAAGAAGAATTATCTTACTTCAAAAACAGAAATCATAATACTCCCGTCCGAACACAGAAAAATCCCGTTCTGTCCTGTTTTTGATAGATGTGGCGGGTGCGTACTCCAGCATATGTCTTATGACTACCAGTTGATTTATAAAACTAATAAAGTCAGAGACGCAGTTGAAAGAATTTCTGGGATAAAAGACATAAAGATAAATGAGATTATTGGTGCAGAACAAAACAAGGGATACAGAAATAAGTCGCAATATTTTTTCGATGGAAATAGCGGGGAAATCAGTTGCGGATTCTTTGAAAGAAAAAGCCATAAGGTCGTAAATCATGATAATTGTTTTATAGTAAGCGGGATTGTCAATAGTTTAAAAAATAAATTTATACAATATGTTAAGGAAAATAAAATAAGTATTTACGATGAATCCAAGCACGCCGGCTTTTTAAAGAGTATCATGATCAGGCAGGCTTTCGGCACAAATGAATTAATGCTTGTAATTATCGGGGCCGCTCATCCAGGAGAGAAGCTAAAAGGATCATTGGAAAACCTACCTCATTACCTTGTGGAAAAAGTTCCATATTTAAAAAGCATATATTTGGCCATAAATACCGAACCTGGAAATTATGCTGTCGGTGATAAAATTAAGCATCTTCGGGGCAGTAAATTCATTGTTGAAAAAATCGGAGGTCTGAAATTTCATATCTCGCCTGATTCTTTTTTTCAGATAAATACAAAACAAACAGAAGTTCTTTACAATACAATAATGGAGTTTACAGATTTAAAAGGCAGCGAAGCTGTACTGGATTTGTTTTGCGGAACAGGCACTATCGGCCTGTTTATGGCAAAAAAAACATCAATGATATTTGGCATTGATATTGTTAAAAGCGCAATAAATGATGCTATCGACAATGCGCAATTAAATAATATAAAAAACGCAGAATTTGTTTCAGGTGATGCTTTTGAAATATTAAGTCATTATAGCTTAAATAATAGCATCAAAGGGAAAGACGTGATTGAAAACGGATATAATAATAACGATGGCAGCGATAATCAAAGTAAAAATAAATCGTATATCTCTAGCAATATTGATGTTTTAGTTGCCGACCCTCCGAGAAACGGGCTGGGGGAAGATCTGGTCAATTTAATATCAGATCTTTCAATAAAAAAGATTATCTATGTTTCATGCAATCCCTCCACTCTTGCCCGCGATATTAAGTCCTTTCATGAAAAAGGTTATAAGGTTGAGCAGATCCAACCGATAGATATGTTCCCCCATACGGAACATGTGGAGTGTGTCGTATTGCTCACAAATGTAACTTCTAAATAAAGACTGAAAACGCTTATATATTGGCACTTTTGGAGGTTTTGCCATCTGGGATAGTTACTTGGACAAGTAGTTTGAGCGGTGGCAATTGCTCATTTAGGGATGTTAGGACTGTGCGTGGAAACAGGTCTATGGCATAGAATTTAGGTTTTGTACCTTAGTGTCGTAGTCGGAAACATGTCTACTGGATTTATGGGGTAAAAAGTTACAGTTTTGAAGCTATCGCCGTACATTGAAACAGTGCTCGGAACAGAATTTGATATGGACACAGATGACATTGATGCAAAACTTGGTACACTTCAAGA
>JAPLCN010000081.1 GCA_026392215.1 Actinomycetota bacterium
ACTTCATCCTGACAATAACAAATGATGAGAAGGAAAAGCTTGTATCTTATGGCATTAATCCAAACAAAATTAAGGTAAGCGGGATAGGCATTGATAATAATGAAGATGTAAAGGGGAATGGTAAAAAATTCAGGGAGAAATACAATATAGATGCTCCTTATGTTCTTCAAATTTCTACTCAAACTCATGATAAAGGTTCACACCATACTATTGAAGCAATGAAAATATTATGGGAAAAGGGTGTAAATATAAAACTTGTTCTTATAGGACAAATTTTAACTGATTTTGAATCTTATCTTTTCTTTCAGAAAAGTTATGTTTTTGAAAATACTATAATTTTAAATTATGCAAGCGAGGAAGATAAAAATAACGCAATAGAAGGGTGCGAGGTTTTTGTAATGCCTTCAAAATCAGATTCTTTCGGGCTTGTATATGTTGAGTCGTGGCTTTACAGGAAACCTGTTATTGCTGCTTATTGCAGCGGCGTAACGGAAGTAATTGATGAGGGTATTAACGGATTTCTTGTTCCGTTCGGTGATTATGAAATGATTGCCGGATATATTTATAAATTACTAAAGGATAAAGAGCTGGCAAAAAAGATGGGTGAAGAAGGTTATAAAAAAGCCGTAAATAATTATTTGTGGGATCAAAGGATAAAGAATTTTAGTAAACTTATAGATAGTTTGAAACTTTAATGATTTTAAATTTTTTGTTTAGATTTTTATGTTCGAAGTTTTTTATTTGCAGCAATTTTTAAAAATTAATTTTTACCACATGCAGTAACAGTTTGTATTTATTGCTTTATATAAGATTGTTTTGTAGTTTTCATTATTATTAATATAAAATGATATAATAAAATAAATTAATTGTATGAAATATACAAAGTCTTTTAAGATGTATTTATGCAGGAGCGTTAAATATGCTAAACAAAGAAGAAATAAAAAAAATAATTTTAGAAAATAAAACTACTTTAAAAAAGTATTCAGTGAGAACAATAGATCTTTTTGGCTCTTATGTAAGAAATGAACAGAAAGAAGATAGCGATATAGATTTTTTAGTAGATTTTGAAAAGCCAACATTTAATAACTACATGGATTTAATTTTTTCCCTGGAAAATTTATTTAAAAAGAAAATAAGTGTAATCACACCAGGAAGTCTTAGCCCATACCTCAAACCTTATATTGAAAAGGAAAAAATAAGAATTGAAACATGACAGGATTTATCTTGAACACATAATTGACGAAACTGCTTTTATAATTAAAGAAAGCAGAGAATTAAGATTTGAGGACTTAATTAAAAATGAAATTTTAGAAAGAGCAATAATTAGGAGCCTTGAAATAATAGGAGAGGCTGTAAAAAATATTTCTAAAGAACTAAAAGATAAGCATCCAGATATTGAGTGGAAAAAAATAGCTGGTATTAGAGATAAGCTAATCCATGATTATTTTGGTGTAGACTGGAACATTGTGTGGGATGTAATAAATATCCAAATTCATGATTTAAATGTAAAGATAAATAAAATACTTAAGGAAATTGAAAAATAGTTTTTACTTCGAAATAAAGTTTATAACTATACTACAGTTGCCCTCTTTAATAATAACTTTAATTAAAAAAACAAATTAATTGTGAAAATAGGGATTGACATTTCAAGATATATTGATAAATCTGGTGGGGTCGGAATTTATGCAGCCAATTTGCTTAAATTCTTGCTGAAGATTGATACTGATAATAAGTATGTGGGGTATACATTCTTTTATGACTGTTTTCCTGAAGGATGGAATAAAGAAGAGAACGCCGGAATTTTTAGCGATTACTTTAGGAGTCCTAATATTTATACGAATTTTGGCATGAATAAGACTAGCTGGAGCACTTCTACAGTTAAAAGAAAATGGGCAGGGGCTTCTATAGAAGGGAAAGAAAATATACTTGGGAATGCTGATGTCATTCATTCAACAGCCTATGTTGTTCCTGAACTTTTAAAGGCAAAACTTGTTGTAACTATTCATGATTTAAGTTTTCTGTTGTTTCCGGATTTGCACACCGAAGAGAACATAAAACTTTTAATGCAAAATCTGATTTATATCAATTCAAGACCTGACAGGATTATCTGTGACAGCGAGCAGACAAAGAAAGACCTGATTAGATTTTTCCATGTGCCGGAAGAAAGAATAAAGGTAATTTATTTAGGTGTTGATCATATTTTCAGTGATACTGTTTCCGAAGAAAGCAGAGGGAAGGTTTTAGCCGGGTATGGTCTTGGCAATTTAAATTATATTTTGTGCGTTTCCTCGATTGAGCCAAGGAAAAATTTTGAACGGATAATCAAAGTTTTTGGTGAGATTATTAAAGATGAAAATCATAATGATCTTATTCTGGTTTGCGCAGGTGGAGCCGGGTGGAAGAATGAGGCAATCCATAACCAGGTAAAAGAGAAAGGTCTTGAAGACAAGGTTAAATTTTTGGGCTATGTTGAGGAGGAGGATCTGCCCCCAATTTATAACGGAGCCAAATTTTTTATGTATCCTTCCATTTATGAGGGATTTGGCCTTCCGATACTGGAAGCGATGGCATCCAAAGTGCCGGTATTAACGTCCAATGTTTCATCGCTTCCTGAAGTTGCAGGGGATGCTGCCATGATGGTTGACCCTTACAGCGAAAAAGAGATTTATGATGCTTCAATTAGCTTGCTGGAAAACGAAAATTTAAGAAAAGAATTACAGGTTAGGGGCACCGAAAGATCAAATCTGTTTACCTGGGAAAGTACTGCTTTTAAAACCCTTGATGTTTACAAAGAAGTCCTTAATAAATAATTTATTCTCTGAATAATCTATTTGATTGATTATACCGCCCTGCTCAAATTAAAAAAATACAGACTTATATCTTTAAAAACTCTTAATAATGTTGACAAATTATACATATAAATTATACTTATAAATGGTGATGATAAATGTCTTTAAAAAAAATAAATATTACAATTCCGGAAGAAAATTTAAAAGAAATTAATGAATTCTGTGTCAGTGAGAAGGTTAATAAAAGCTGGCTGATACGTGAAGCTACTTCTAAATACATATCAAATATTAGTGAGCAAAGGGAATTGGAGAAGAAAAGGAAAGACATGGAATGGGCAATAGAAACAATGGAAAAGTTACGTAAAAAAAGCAATGGTTTTATTGACGGTAAAAGTGGTTCTGAAGTAATCAGAGAATTTAGAGAAAAAAGGTAAAAATGGACATAGTTCTGGACGCATCTGTTGCTGTAAAATGGTTTAATGTCAAAGATGAGGATAATGTGGAAATCGCTCTTTTAATACAAGGGCAAAAAATATTAAATAAACTGGAGATCATAGTACCGGATCTATTCTTTTTAGAAATAGTGAATGCTTTTCTTACCAAATCTAAATTTGACGAGGAAGATGTTTTTATGATCGAAGAAGCATTGCATAAAATGAGTTTAAAAGTATTTTTTCCGGATCATTTTGTATTAAACAATGCAATTAAAATTGCATATACCGGTAATTTGACTATTTATGATTCCCTTTACATAGCAATAGCCCAGGTCTGTGAAGCACCTCTTTTTACTGAGGATAAAAAAATATTGAAAAATAAAAACAAATACGGTTTTATTAAGTCTCTTGACGAATTTAAAATGTTTTTATAGAAGGAGTTTATAGTCAGCCAACCTTATTGTTTCCTACTCATCTATGTTCAAATTTAATATATGAATGGAATTAAAGCTTTTCTTTCTTCCGGATAAGAATTGAACTTGCTTTTATACCACTTGTGATTGGAATATGCTCTCGGCATAAGGTTTGCAATAGTAAATAACGCAAAGGCAAGCCCTGCAAATGACCAGGTTAAAATCGCCCAGCCAATCCATTCAACTATTTCACCTAAATAATTGGGGCATGAAACAAATCTAAAAAATCCTGTAT
>JAPLCN010000111.1 GCA_026392215.1 Actinomycetota bacterium
ATTCGAGTAGTGTTGGACTTCGTTTTGACTTGCAAACTCGTCCTTTCCACACATGCCTTATATACAGTTTCTGTTCGTCAGTGCGAGACTTTGCCTTAAGCTTCCTTCAGATTCCACCTTACGGAGGACACCCTTGCTCTTAGCTAATGGTTCCCACTACTAAGCCCATAGCGAACTTTCATCGCCAAGTTACTGCCCATGTCGGGCGAACAAGTAAAAACAGGCTCCCAAATCACCGGGGGTCTGTTTTTTATTAAAAAATATTCAAATTTTTAATGCTTAAAATGTCTTTTACCTGTAAATACCATTGCTATCTTATGCTTGTTGCAGGCATCAATTACATCCTTGTCATGCACAGATCCGCCAGGCTGTATTATGGCTGTAATCCCATTTTGAGCGGCAATCTCAACAGCATCTGCAAACGGGAAAAAAGCATCTGAAGCAATTACTGAACCATTGCACCTGCCAATAGATTTTTCAATTGCAATTCTTGTAGAATCCACTCTGCTCATCTGGCCGGCACCTACCCCTGCGGAAATTTCATCCTTTACAATAAGAATTGCGTTTGATTTAACATTTTTTACAACCTGCCACCCAAAGAGTAAATCCTTCCATTCCCTGTCAGTCGGGTTTGTTTTGGTTACAATTCTCATTTCCTTCGGGTTGTCAAACCCACAGTCAGGATCCTGAATCAGCAAGCCTCCGTCTACGCTCCTGATGTCCGGATAAGCTGCAGCAAAATCAGGATTTTTCATTTTTTGCAGATATTCTTTCAGATTAAATTTTACTTTCAAAGCTCTTAAGTTTTGCTTTTCTGCAATAAGATTTAGCGCACCTTCTTCAAAATCAGGAGCAATTAAAACTTCAACATATTTATCAATTAAAAATTCTGCAGCTTCTACTGTCCAAGTCTGGTTGCAGGCTATAACTCCTCCGTATGCAGATAAGGGATCTGCCTCATAGGCTTTCTTATATGCTTCCGTTACATCTTTGCCTAAAGCGCAGCCGCATGGATTATTATGCTTTATTACTGCCACACAAGGCTTCTCAAATTCTTTTACAATATTAAAAGCAGCATTGCCATCAAGAATATTGTTATATGATAATTCTTTGCCCTGAAGCTGACGGGCCATTATAAAGCTTTCTTCCGGAGCCCCGATAAATTTATAATATGATGCTTTCTGATGGGGATTCTCGCCGTATCTTAAATTTTGTTTTTTCGATAAAACCAAATTCAAGGCATCGCTAAAGTTACCTTCACTATCTTTAAAAGCATTTATATTGAAATCTTTATGCGATTTAAGTGATTTTGTATTTTCTACATTAAGGAAAGTTTCAATTTTTATTTTATCGCTTCCATAGCCAGACACTTTATTAATGAAATAATTAAATATTACACTGTCATATTCGCAAGTGTGTTTAAAAGCTTTAATGCTGAGCGAGAACATGGTATTTTTGCTTAACTTGCCGCCGCTTGCTTTCATTTCATTTATAATTATCTCATAATCATCCGGGTTAACTATCACTCCGACACCACCTGAATTCTTTGCAGCGCTTCTAATCATTGCAGGTCCGCCAATATCAATATTTTCAATAGCTTCTTCCATCTTTACATCAGGATTTGAGATGGTTTCCTTAAACGGATAAAGATTTACTACAACAAGATCTATCTTTTTTATCCCGGCATCTTTAATCTGCTGCATGTGAGATGGTATTTCCCTGTTTGCAAGGATTCCTCCATGAACAAAAGGATGCAGGGTTTTAACTCTTCCATCAAGCATTTCAGGAAAACCTGTAAGCTCATCTATTTTTATAACCTTTACGCCTGCTTCATTGAGGGCTTTAAATGTTCCGCCTGTTGAAACTATTTCAACGCCAAACTTTTCAAGCCCTTTGGCAAACTCAATAATGCCTTTTTTATTGGAAACGCTTATTAATGCTCTTTCTATTTTTATTTCCAATTTAACACCTTTCTGTAATACATACTTTTCTGCCAATTATCTTAAGTTCCTCTCTGCAAAAATACTTAACAGCAAGAGGATAAATTTTATGTTCAACTTCATGAATTTTAGCTTCTAATTGCTGGGCTGTTTCTCCTTCATTTATCTGAACGGCTTCCTGCAAAATTATCGGCCCGTGATCAAGTTCACAGTCAACAAAATGAACAGTCACCCCTGTTACTTTTACCCCATAATCAAATGCATCCTTTATGCCATGAACGCCTTTAAAAGATGGCAGCAGAGAAGGGTGTATATTTATTATTTTATTTTGATATTCACTTATAAAAACAGTGTTAAGTAAAAGCATATATCCTGCCAGACATATCAGATCAATTTTTTCATTTTTTATTGCTTCTGAAATTTCTCTGTCAAATTCCTGTCTGGGAATATTTTTTTTAAAGTCAATGCAGAATGTTTTTATATTTGCATTTTTGGCTCTTACCAAAGCATAAGCGTCTGGATTATTGGTTACAACAAAAACAACATCGCCGTTTATATCATTTTTTAAGGAATAATCACTGATTGCCTGCATGTTGGAGCCGTTTCCTGAAGCAAGTACTGCAATTCTTTTTCTTTTCCTGTTCAAAATACTGCCCATCTTATTTTAAATTACCTCCACAACCCCAGTACCGTTTGTAATAATTCCTATTTCCAGCAGCTCCTCCTGGTTTTTATTTAATGCTTCCCCTGCAAAATCAATATCTTTCTTATTTAAAATTATTGCCATTCCTATCCCCATATTAAAAACCCTATACATTTCTTTTTCATCAACATTGCCCGTTTTCTGTAAAAATTGAAATATTTGAGGAACCTTCCATGCTTTTTTATTTATCCGGGCGTTGCAGTTTAGAGGAATGATCCTGTTTATATTTTCATAAAAACCTCCGCCGGTTATATGAGCAAGCCCTTTTACTTTGCCTGAACCAATCAGCTCTTCAAATGCCCTGGCATAAATTTTTGTCGGTGTTAAAAGAATTTTTCCGAGGCTTAAACTGTCGCCGGTGATTTTATAATCTTTTTTTAAATCAAGATTTTTTTCAGATATTATTTTTCTAATAAGGGAATAGCCATTGCTGTGCGGCCCTGATGATGCAAGAGCGCAGATAATATCGCCCTCTTTTACCAGATTTTTTGTAATAATTTTTTTCTTATCAACAATTCCTACTGCAAATCCAGCCAGGTCAATGTCATCTTCCTTGTAAATTCCGGGCATTTCAGCAGTTTCTCCGCCGATTAATGCTGCTCCTGCAATACTGCAGCCTTCTGCAACTGATTCAACTACTGCTTTTATCTTGCCAGGCTCAAGTTTTCCGCAAGCCAGGTAATCAAGAAAAAATAAGGGTTTTGCACCGCAGCAAAGTATATCATTAACACACATGGCAACCAGATCCCGGCCTATAGTTGAAAAGTCTTCAACCTGTTTGGCAAGCAACACTTTGGTACCTACTCCATCAGTAGAAGAAACAAGAACTGGGTTTTTATAATTCTTAATATCAAGCTGGAATAATCCTGCATATGATGCTAAGTCATTAAGTACATTATTGTTAAAGGTAGAAAAAACCTTATTTTTAAACAAGCTTATTGCTTCAGCAGCCTTGTCAATATTTACTCCGGAATCTTTATATGACAACTCTGACCCTGTTTTAATTTTATCTTCCATAAATTTATAGACTTAATATTAATATTTATAATTATTTATCTTTTTTTTAAATTACCTGCAAGCTTATCTTCATCATCAATGGAAAATTTATCATATTTCATTATTTCAGAAATATCTACAGGATAATCGCCATTAAAGCAGGCAAAACAAAAATCAGCTTTTGGCTCACCTATTGCTCTTACTAATCCGTCAATACTTAAATAAGCAAGGCTGTCAACTCCAAGATAATTTCTTATGTCCTCCACAGTTCTATGATTGGCAATGAATTCTGTCTGGGTCGCCATATCTATGCCATAAAAACAGGGGTTGACAAGAGGGGGCGAACTGATCCTCATATGTATTTCCTTAACTCCCGCATTATAGAGCATTTTTACTATCTGTTTTGATGTATTGCCCCTGACAATTGAATCATCAACAACAACAATTCTTTTATCCTTTATCATATCCTTCAGGGGATTTAATTTAAGTCTGACGCCAATTTCCCTGATATCCTGGCTTGGCTGGATAAAAGTTCTTCCAATGTATCTGTTTTTAATAAAACCTTCAGCATAAGGAATCTTTGAGGCAGCCGAGTAGCCGACTGCAGCAGGAGTTCCTGAATCAGGAACTGAAATCACCAGGTCAGCATTGGCAGGAGCTTCTTTAGCCAGCTCCTCTCCCATTTTATGCCTGACTGCGTACATGTTTTTTTTGTAAATATAGCTGTCAGGCCTTGCAAAATATATAAGCTCAAAAACACACATTGACCTTCTGTCTACAGGAAGAAGCATTTGTGACCGCAGTCCGTCTTCATCAATAATTACAAACTCACCCGGGTCAACTTCTCTGATAAATTTTGCGTCTATAATATCAAAGGCACATGTTTCTGATGCAATTATAAAGTTGGCTCCCTTTAATCCCAGAACCATTGGCCTGAATCCGTTTGGATCTCTTATTGCCATCAGTTTATCGCGTGTTAAAATAAGCAGCGAAAAGGAACCTTTTATTTTTGAAATTGCTTCCTTTATTGCATCTTCTATATTTTCTTTTTCTGATGTCTCAATTAAAGAAGCAATTATTTCAGTATCGGTGGTAGTTTCAAACCTCGCACCTTTTTTTATCTGTGCTTTTCTTAATGATTCTGTGTTTATAAGGTTGCCGTTATGGGCAATTGCAAAGCTTTGCCCTTTAAAAGTCCGAAATATCGGCTGGCTGTTTTTCCAGACATTTTTTCCCTTTGTAGAGTATCTTGAATGGCCTATTCCAATATAACCCTGGAGTGGTGCAAGATTTTGTTCATTAAATACGCTTGAAACAAGTCCTAAATCCTTATAAATCAAGATGGTTTCTCCATCAGAAACTGCAATGCCTGCGCTTTCCTGCCCTCTATGCTGAAGAGCCTGAAGGCCGTAAAAAATAATCTCCGCTACATTTTTGCCTGCAGCATATATACCAAAGACACCGCATTCTTCATGAATTTCATCCAAGCAGATGTCATTTAGATCAAGTCTTGTTTTTAAAGATTTTTTTCCTCTATTGATATTAGCCGGCTCTTCTTCTCTTATGCTCATAAATAAAACCCACAAAGAAAAAATAAAATTACAAAATAAAAAATGACTATTACTCATGGCAGAAATAAAAATTAAAAATTTTCCAACTCTTGCTCTTGGCGCAGCACGCAATTATTTAGACATAATTTTTTCAATAGCATTATCATAAAGCCCGATAATTTCATTAACACTGATAGTAATTTCATTGTTGATATTTAAGGTTTCTCCGCTGGTAGTACCAATTTCTTCATATGCTACCCGGCTTTCTTCACATTTGCTTTTTATCGCTTCCAAATTTTCCCGGCTTGCTGAAATTACTATCCTTGACTGGTTTTCATTATATAAAGCTTTAAGCAAATCTTTCTCTTTCACATCAATATTTATTTTAGCACCTGTTTTTCCTAAAAGGCAGCTTTCTGCAAGGGTAACTGCAATGCCGCCGGCTGAAACATCGTGAGCAGATTTTATTAATCCATTTTTTATTAAATCAATGCAAAGACTGTGAAGCGCTTTTTCATAAAACAGATCTATATCCGGGCATTTGCCGGCAACTTTATCAAAGAATAATTCCAGAAATTCCGAGCCTCCGATTCCGTCAGTTTCATTACCGCTGCCAACACTCTTTTTTCCAATAAGGATTATAATGTCACCACTGTCTTTAAAATCAACTCCAAGCATATTTTTAACATCCTTAATAAGACCTGCAGTTCCTATTACAGGAGTAGGATAGATTGCTTTCCCGAAGCTTTCATTATAGAAACTTACATTACCGCTTATAACTGGAATATCAAGCTCTTCACATGCTTTGATTATTCCATCAATTGAATTTTTAAACTGCCAGAAAATGCCTGGCTTTTCCGGACTGCCATAATTTAAGCAGTCAGTAAGCCCCATTGGTACTGCTCCGCAGCATGCCAGGTTTCTTGCGGTTTCAGCAACCGCAATTATTGCACCTTTATACGGGTCAAGATAGCAATATCTCCCGTTTCCGTCACATGAAAAAGCAATAGCTTTTTTAGTATCTTTAATTCTTATAACTGCACTGTCATGCCCCGGCAAAAGTGCCGTATTGGTTTGAACCATATGATCATATTGTTCCCAAACCCATTTTTTACTGCATATATTCGGAGATGAAATCATTTTCTTAAATATTTCATTATGGGAATATTTACTGCGCAAGCTGTTATAATCATTTTCAACCAACGAAAAAGAAACTACCGTCTCCAGATATTTTGGCTTTTCAAATTTATGGTAATAAATAGGAGCTTCATCAGTTAAAGTTTTAACAGGAATCTCCCCCAATAACTCTTCCCCTTTAAAAATCCTGTACATACTGTTATCTGTAACAGTTCCGATACTCTCACAGTTGATATTCCATTTATCACAAATTGCTTTTACCTCAAAAAGCCTTGAAGGATCGACAAGCGCAAGCATTCTTTCCTGCGATTCAGAAATCATTATTTCATAAGGAACCATGCTTGCTTCTCTTAGGGGAACCATGGCAACATCAATATCAAGCCCCACATTTCCCTTGCTTGCCATTTCAACTGATGAGCTTGTTATTCCGGCAGCACCCATATCCTGAAGTCCGAGTATCATTTTTTTATCAAGCAGTTCAAGGCAGACTTCAAGGACTACCTTTTCCATAAACGGATCTCCGACCTGCACTGAAGGCCTTCTTGCTTCAGACTCTTCGTTAAGCTCATCTGATGCAAAAGTTGCCCCGTGAATTCCATCTCTTCCGGTGCTTGAACCTATTAAAACAAGGTAGTTTCCAATACCAAATGCCATGGATTTTATCAGCTTGTCTTTTTGGGCAAGCCCTACACTCATTGCATTTACCAGACAATTGCCTTTATATGTTTCGTCAAAATAAACTTCTCCTCCCACTGTAGGAATTCCCATGCAGTTTCCGTAGTCGCCTATGCCTTTAACTACCATTTCAAACAAATATTTTTGATGCTCATCTCCATAAAGTTTCCCGAATCTAAGTGAGTTCAAGCTGCAGATTGGCCTTGCACCCATCGCAAAAATATCCCTTATTATTCCGCCTATTCCGGTTGCCGCCCCCTGGTAAGGCTCAACTGCAGAAGGATGGTTATGGGATTCCATCTTAAACACTATTGCCTGATTGTCTCCGATATCAAGTATCCCTGCATTTTCTCCCGGACCTTGCAAAACATATTTCCCTGTTGTTTTAAAATTTTTAAGCAAGGCTCTTGAGCTTTTATAGCTGCAATGTTCAGACCACATAACAGAATAAATGCTGAGTTCAAGATAATTAGGTTTCCTGCCCAGGCATTTTTGTATTTTTAAAAATTCATTATCTTTTAAACCTAATTTTTTATACTCTTTTCCAACATCCAACATTAAAACCAAATTCATTATCTTTTAAACCTAATTTTTTATACTCTTTTCCAACATCCAACATTAAAACCACCTTATTATAAGAAAACAAATCAAAAAATATTAAAAATAAATCAAAAAATATTAAAAATAAATAAACTAATTAAAAATTAATGAGTTTAGAAGCATTAAATAAAAATTTAAAAATTAAAAATACAATTAACACCCGTTACAGCAAATAAAAATTCTAAGAAATAAAATTAATCATTGATTTAAACATCTTTAAGCCGTCATCGGAACCAAGCAATTCCTCACAGCATGCTTCCGGATGGGGCATAAGTCCAAAAACATTTCTTTCCTTATTGCATATTCCAGCAATATTTTCAACAGAACCGTTTGGATTTGTATTTTCGTTGATAATAGCA
>JAPLCN010000127.1 GCA_026392215.1 Actinomycetota bacterium
ATATTTTACTTGAAATATTCTATTTAAATAACTTATAATAATTAACGCGTTTAGTAAGTCCACGCTCCTCGATAGCTCAATGGTAGAGCGTTCGGCTGTTAACCGAAATGTTGTAGGTCCGAGTCCTACTCGAGGAGCCAATACTTAAAAAAATTAAAGAAATCCTTAAATTCAGGTTCAAATATGCCGGTGGCGTATTTGAACATAGGACTCGAATGGACGGACTTAAATGAAATGAAGGAGTCCGCGGCTACGTGAGCGAGCGATAGCGAGTAATATGAATTAAAGGTTCAACTTTCTTTCAATTGCCCTTAAATTGGCCAAGCCCTTTACCGCAAGCTCTTCACCGGTATCGGCAAAATTCCTCCAGATGGCACACATACTGGCAAGCTCTTTAAAACTTGGATCAAATGACTCAATAACCAGGGGTCCGTCATATCCTGCAGCTACCAGGGCAGTAAAGAATTTTTCCCATGGAACAAGGCCTGTACCCGGTATACCCCGATTATTTTCACATACGTGAACATAACCAAGATACTGCTTTCCGCAGGTCTCAACAGCTTCAATAAAACTAAGCTCCTCCCTTATCATATGAAAAGAATCAAGGTGGACCTTCATATTAACAAAACCAACATCCTGGCAATATTTAACTGCATCTGCGGCAATGTTTATAAAATGGGTCTCAAACCTATTAACCGGCTCGATACATATGGCAAGCTTGCCGGTATTTTGGGCATATTCTGCTGCCTGCCTCATACATTCTACTGACCATTTCCATTCGTCACCAGTTCGGCACTTCCCGGTCAAATATCCCCAGCCGGCATAATTTACTCCGCCTACTATCTTTGAGCCTATCTCATTGTTAATATCAATTACTTTTTTCAAGTATTGGACACCTTTTTTTCGCACCGCTGCATCAGGGCTTAAAAAATTGGTGTCTTTTGACATTACGGTTGCAGTTACTACTTCAATATCTACATTTTTTAGTTTATCTTTTACTAATTTGGTAGGGTAGGTGAAGGGATTTGAAATAAATGTTTCAATTACATCAAAGCCAAGGCTTTTTGCTTTTTCAATAAGGAAAAGATCTTTTTCGGAAAAGCTCTCTGACCAGATAAAAGTATCCACACCGAACTTTAACATTTACTTAACCTCCTGCTATTTTTTAATTCTTAAAAAAGGAAAAAGTTAAATTTTTTTTATTTAATAAAATTATAACTTATTTAAACTATATTTTGAAATTTTATTCATTTGTGGTTACAATTGTAAAAAATATTAAGTTGCTTTAATTAACAATTTCAGAAAACATCATCAGGAATTTAAAAGGGATAAGTCCGCGCTAAAACCAATAATTTTATTCTTATTTTAAAAATTTGTAATATTTTTTAAGGAAAGCTTTTTTGCCATGGAAGAAAGAGAATTAATATTAAACGGCAGTTTAAGAAAACTGCTTTTCAAGTTTTCACTACCGGCCACCATAGGGCTTATAGTAAGTGCCTTATATAATGTTGTAGACACCCTTTATGTGGGCCATGGAGTAGGCCCGCTCGCTATTGCAGGGCTTGCAATAGTGCTTCCTTTCCAGATTCTTATGTTTGCCGTAGGTATGATGATAGGCGTTGGCTCCGGCTCCATTATTTCCAGATCTCTTGGTAGAAATGACAGGCATAAAGCAATTTTAACTGCCGGTAACGGGATTATTTTAAACTTTCTGATAAGCATTATTTTTATGGTTCCATGCTTTTTATTCATGGATAAGATTCTAATATTTTTCGGGGCTTCAAAGGATGTAATTGTATATTCAAGAGACTACATGAGTGTTATCCTGCTTGGTTTCATGTTCCAGTCTTTTGATATTGCAGGCAATAACATTATCCGCGCAGAAGGCAAACCGAAAGCCTCAATGTATGTCCTGATTTTAGGAGCTGTATTAAATATTATTCTGGACCCGATATTTATTTTTGTTTTTAAGATGGGTGTCAGAGGGGCAGCTATTGCAACAGTTATAAGCCAGATTTTCAGCACTTTATATATTTTGTTATATTTCATGTTCGGAAAAAGTGTTTTTAAGCTTAACTTAAAAATGTTTAAGCTTAATTATCAAGTAATTAAGGAAATTCTAAAAATAGGCTTCCCGTCATTTTTAATGAGCATAGTTGACAGCGTTATTTTTATTTTTTTTAACAGGGCCATCATGAAATACGGGAATGATATGTATATTGCAATTATGGGCATATCAATAAGAGTAATGGATATCACAATAATGCCGATAATAGGCATTACACAGGGGTTTTCAACAATTACCGGATTTAATTACGGGGCAAAAAAATATGCCAGAGTCAGGTTTATTTTAAAGGAATCATTTATCTGGACTACAGTAATTTCGGCATTATCTTTCCTTTTAGTCTTCGGGTTTCCAAAATTGATGCTTGGCATTTTTAGCAGCAGCCAGGACTTGATTTCAATCGGGATAGTTCCATTAAGGATAACTACTGTATTTTTTATTACTCTTGGAATTCAATTTATTGGAGGAAGCTTTTTTCAGGCAATTGGGAAAGCAGTACCTGCGCTTATCCTTAATATAGCACGCCAGGTAGTATTTCTGATACCTGGGATCATAATTCTCCCCCTTTTCTTTAAATTAAACGGAGTATGGTTTTCTTTGCCGTTAAGTGATTTTCTTTCTACTGTCTTAACTTCATTTTTTGTTCTGTACGAGCTTAAATTGATTAAAAAATTACAGTTAAAAGAAAATACTTAGGGAAAAATTGTCCTAAACCTGTTTTTAAAAATAATTATTATTAATTTTTCTTGACTTTATGCGCTTTGCTGATATGATTAACAATTGTTTTATTAATGTACTGTCTGTATCAGGAAATTTTTTTGGAGGTAAGAATTGTCTAAAGGTAAAGTAAAGTGGTTCAACGCAACAAAAGGTTATGGTTTTATTGAAGAGGAAGGTGGGCAGGATATTTTTGTTCATTATTCTGCAATAGAAACCGAAGGATACAAATCCTTAAAAGAGGGCCAGGATGTTGAGTTTGACATAACCACTGGTAATGGTGGTAAATCTCAAGCAACAAACGTGAAAATTGCCAAATAAATCTTAGAAGATTTTTAAAAGCCCCAAGTTTTTGGGGCTTTTTTGTGCGCAGCATGGGCGCTTGCGTGTCGGTAAAAGTCCGCTATGGGCTTGGTAGTGGGAACCAATAGCTAAGAGCAAGGATGTCCGCCGGAAGGTGGAATCTTAAAGGAAGCTGGGTAGGCAAAGGGAAAGTAAGATGCTGCCTTGTCAGGGCTTTAGTTCAGTTCAAACACAAGATCATTGTGATAGAAAGCAATAATACTCACAGCAATTATGTACAGAAAGAAATATTAAGATTGATAAAAAATATTTATCTATTATTTATCTGATTGTAAAGTTCCACCCTTGGAAATATTTGTTTTAGGCAAATCAATAAAAAGAATGTGCACTAACTCTTTTGGCACTTTTCCAACCTTAGATACAACATTTGTAATTTTATCAGCCATTTCTCTTTTTTGTTCTACAGTCCTGCCTTCAATAAGATAAATATTTACGTATGGCATTTTGCTCCTTTCAAAAAAATAAATAATAAATTAACATTAATTAAATCAGATGACTATTATAAAATATTAAAAGAAAAAATAGCTAATATTTTTTATAGTAATTTTGTTTTTTATAATATTAATTTTTTTGGATTGTTACTTAAAAACATCCAAAATCCATAGAAAGGATTAACTTGGCTGAATTGATATTTGTAAAAAGGATAGAAAACGCTCCAAATGTTTATTCATTTATTTTTCGATCTCCTGAAAATTTTAAATGGATTGCCGGACAGTTTATTCAGATTACTTTTCCTCATGATAATACTGACAGCAGAGGGACAAAAAGGTTCTTTTCTATTTCTTCTGCCCCATTTGAAAAAAATGTAATGGTAACAACAAGGATTGAAACACAAAACAGCTCCAGCTTTAAGAAAGCTTTTTTTAATTTAAAACCAAAAACAATAGTAGAAAGCACTGATCCAAAAGGTAAATTAATTGTTACAAAACAGGATAAAAAGATAATTTTTGTAGCAGGCGGGATTGGCATTACACCCATCAGGTCTCTTATTCTTGATCTGGATTATAAAAACAAACTAAGTAATGTGGATTTGCTGTATGCCAACAGGGATAATGACATACCTTTCAGAAATGATCTGGAAAACAGGAAAAGCAATAATTCTTCTTTCAATATCTATTACTTTATAAGCCCTGACCATATTTGTGACGAGACAGTAAAAAAGATTTACAGAAAATTCCCGGATTGCCGGGCATTTTTATCAGGTCCCCCTGGAATGGTAAAAAGCATAGAGGACTTGTTTATCTCAGAAGGAATGACTGAAGAGAATATAAAGACAGATTATTTTACAGGATATTGATATTAATTATTATTTTTAATTAGTTATTGGTGATTAACTTAAGTTTTTTTGTAAATTTTCCAATTTTATAAGCTCAAAATTTTATAATTTTTTAAACTTTAGTGAATTGTTCACCAGAAATTAATTAAGCATATGAACGTCACCTGCTTGTTTTTAAGAGAAAAAGAAAAACTGAAAAAATTAATAAATCTTATTGAAAAAGATAATATTAAATTAATTCAGTTTTTCATTGGAGCCTTTTAAAAAAGCATTAATCATCCCTATATTACAGATCCTTTAATTTTTGAAAAACCAGAAGATGAAAATAAAGATATTGCTTTCCAATCAAAAAAGATATACGACAAATTTAAAAAAGAGAATTCAATTTAGTTATTGTTTTTATTTATTTTGGAATTTAAGTCTTTTCTAAGCTTGATTAATTTTAAATTTAAGTCACTTTTCCCAGACGAACTGCCATCAGAAGAATATCTGCTTTTATATCCTGAACCAGTGCCTGAACCAGTGCCTGTACCAGAACTTCTTGAACCAAGACCTGAACCGGCGCCTGTACCAGAACTTCTTGAACCAAAACCTGAACCGCTGCTTCTTCCACCGGAGCCTCTTCCACCAGTGCCTGAACCTCTATATCCTCCGCCTGAACCAGTGCCTGAACCTCTATATCCGCCTGGGCCCCTGTTATTGCCAAACCCGCCTCTTCTTGCATTTCCATAATTAGATCTTGGCTGATCCTGGGCTTTTGCTTCGTTAACTTTCATTTCCCTGTTGTATAGCATAAAGTTTTCATATTTTTCAATAGCAACCTTTGCCTCTTCTTCAGTAGACATTTCAACAAAAGCAAAACCCTTAGATTTTCCATCTGTCCTTGTAATGACTTTTGCATATGCAACAGTGCCTGCTTGTGCAAATAAATCCTGTAATTCTTTATCGTTGACATTATAAGACAGATTTCCTACATATAACCTTTTGTTCACTTAAAACGATCCTTTCCTTTTTTTAAAAAATAAAATGATATTTACTTACTATTTTAAAAATTGATTATTAAAGAGAGAACAATGAAGTCAAATGACCATAGTCAAAAAGAAATTATAAATTATTTTGAGTTGCTAAGCACCTGCTTAATTAATTTTTTAACACAATAAAACTAAAACTATGCTTAAATTCTACTTTATTATAAATTATTGGGTCAAAATAGCAATAGAATAAATTAAAATATTAAAATAAAACATTTTATTTATATAAGTTATATTTTAAAATTATAATATTATTAATTTAAATAATGGGGAGGGGCATATGACAAAATTATTTCAGGTGTATAAATGCGGTGTATGCGGAAATATTGTCGAGGTCGTATTTGCAAGCATCGGCGAGCTTGTTTGCTGCGGGCAGCCAATGAATCTCATGGAAGAAAATGCTGTAGATGCTTCACTTGAAAAGCATGTTCCGGTTTTTGAACAGGATGGAGATAATTTAAAGGTAAAAGTTGGAAGCATAGCACATCCGATGGAAGAAAAGCATTATATTGAATGGATTGAAGTAATTAATGGGAACGGAAAAGCTTACAAGCAATTTTTAAAGCCGGGCGAAAATCCTGAAGCAGTTTTTTGCATAAAATCTAAAGATAAATTAACAGTAAGAGAATATTGCAACATTCATGGCTTGTGGAAAGCATAACCTGCAGGAATTTTGATGAATTTTAAAATTATCTATATTTTTTACAATAAGAGATTCTAATGGGACTCTGCGAACAATTACAAGAGCTGTATGAAAAATATAATGACAGAAAATATGTTCATCCTGATCCATTAGAATTTCTTTATAATTACGAAGATATCAGGGATAGGGAAATAGCAGGCCTTATTGCATCATTGCTGGCTTACGGCAGAGTCAAGCAGATTTTAAAAAGTGTTTCGCTTGTACTGGATTTTATTGGAGAGCCATTTAATTATTTAAATAAAGCAACAAAAAGAGAAATTTACTGCGATTTTAAGAACTTTAAACACCGGTTTACAACCGGTGATGATATTTCAAGCCTTTTATATTCTACAAAAGAATTAATAAATGAATATGGCTCTTTAAGCAATTGTTTTTATTGCGGGGTAAATGAAGATGACGATTCAATTCTGCCTTCATTAAGGATGTTTATTAAAAAATTCGGAGAAAAGAATAACAATAATTTTAATTCACTTCTTTCAATTCCTGAAGGCTCAAGCGCATTTAAAAGATTCAACCTTTACTTGAGATGGATGGTCAGAAAAGATAATGTTGATCCCGGAGGCTGGGAAAATATTTCAGCATCAAAACTGATAATTCCTTTAGATGTCCATATGTACAGAATCTGCTGCGGGCTTAATTTTACAGACAGAAAACAAGCAGACATAAAATCTGCATTAAGTATTACAAGGTGCTTTAAGTCTTTTTCTCCAGACGACCCTGTTAAATTTGATTTTGCCCTTACGAGGCTTGGCATGAATAAGGATGAAAGCCTTAATATTTTATTGAGAAATTGTTTGATTACATGAGAAATAATTATATAATTACAAAAGTTTTATTGAGAAATTGTTTGATTATATGAGAAATAACTATATAATTGCAAAAGCCAACAACTAAAGAAAGGAGCTTTTTAGATGAATCGTAAACTCAAGTACTTCATTGTATTTATTTCAATTCTTGTTCTTGCAGCGCTGCTTCTTCCCGGAAATATTGAAGCTGACTCAACATCTCAGGTCCAGGCTTTTGTTACCAGATTTTATGTTACATGTCTTGAGCGAACACCGGATAGTGATGGTTTAAATTCATGGACTAACTGGCTTTTAAACAAGCAAAAAACAGGCTCAGATGTTGCAAAGGGGATAGTTTTAAGCGATGAATTTAAAAGCCATAATTATGATAACGGCACTTTTGTTAATATAATGTATAAGGCATTTTTTGACAGGCAGCCCGATGATTTTGGATACAATATCTGGACAGGTAAGCTTAACAGCAAAGTAAGCAGGGAAACAGTATTAAATGGCTTTCTTCAGTCACAGGAATTCGTCAGCTTGTGCGACAGCTATGGAATTGTTCCTTTTGCCGGATCTTCATCTTCTTCATCTTCAAACTCATCAGGGACAAATAGCAGTCTTGGCACTGGCAGCGGTTTTTCAGGAACCAAAGTTAATTTTATAATTTGGGGAGATGACAGTGCCTTTGACAGGCCGGGCGGCAGAGTAAGCGGCCGGACAGATATTAATGTTTTTGTTCATTTGAATCTGGATACCCGCAAGATAATTTTAGTTCCTATTCCAAGAGATACATGGTCGCCTATTCCAGGACATAATACACAAAAAATAAATGGCGCCCATGCTATTGGAGGAAATGGTCTTGCAGAAAGCACTTTTGAAAGCTTTACCGGAATACCTATTGATTTTTATGCAATCACTGATTTTGATGGTTTCAAACCTTTAATTGATTTTTTTGGTGGAGTAGACGTGACTGTTGAAGAAGATATTGCAGACGGCTTCTCCAATTGCTATCTTTCAAAAGGGACACATCACTTAAATGGTGATCAGGCTCTTGCATTAGTCAGGGCAAGGCACGGCAGATCTTTATATGGTGGAGGTGCGTATGCGCGTGAAACACAAGCAGCAATGCTTTTAATTAATCTTTGCCAGCAGAAAATAGGATCAGTAAATGCAGGTAATCTTCCTGACTTTTTAAATAAGCTTGCTGACTTTCTATGGACAAATATTTCAATTGATCAGGCAAGGCAGGTACTTCCCGTTCTTGCATCTATGGGTGCAGGAGATTTTTCAATTCAGAAATTCAACTCGTGGCCTCAAAGCTTCGGATCAGCAAGCGCTGTGGGCTATAATTCTGCTGAAAAGAATCAATTCTTTGCATGGGTTGCCAGCCAATAGGATTTATTAATTTAATTTAATATTAGCAAACTATTATTTAAGGTTTTCGCTTACAACTGTTATAAGAACAGTAGTAAGTGCCTTATATCAAATAGGTGGTTCATTTATTTAAAAAAGCTGTGATATGATTTATTAATTATTTACCTTAAAATATTAAAATTTTATTTAGAAATTGTTTTTTGTTTGTAAAAAGATATTAACATTTTTGTAATTCTTCCGGGAATTTCATTAATAATTTCAAAATTGTCAAACTTTTTAACAGGCAAGATTTCAGCTAAAGTATTAGTAATAAATATTTCATCAGCATTTATGGCATCCTTATATTTAATTTTAGTTTCTTTTATTTTTATTTTATTGGCTTTACATAATTTAATTACAGTTTCCCTGGTTATGCCGGGAAGAATGTTTAGATCTAAAGTTGGAGTTGCAACAATTTCATTCTTTACCATAAAAAAATTTGTTGTGGATCCTTCCAGGATATAATCATTGCTGGTTAAAAATATAGAATCTTGAGCGTTTAAAGCATTGGATTCGTTTCTGGAATAGATATTTTCAAAATAGTTTAGTAATTTATGGCGATATAAAAAATTCTGATAAGGAACTCTTCTGATAGGTGAAGTAATAATATCAACACCTTTTAAGTAAAAAACATCTGGGTATGGCGCAATCTCTTCGGCTGTAATAATTAAGTTAGGTTGATGAGCACTATCCAAATCCAATCTTTTTTCATATTTTCCCCGGGAAATTATTATTTTTATGTTTGTATCTACCTTTGTTAATTTATTTTTTATTATCAATTCATCAAGAGAGATTTTCATGTATGTTTTATAAGCATCATTTAAAGGTAATTTATATCTTAAAATGCTTAAAGATTTAAACAGCCTGTTTATATGTGAATCATACAAAAAAATTTTACCATTATAGCTCCTGATGGTTTCAAATAAACCATCTCCAAATAAGAACCCTGAATCAAATAAAGCAATTGCAGCTTCATCTTTTAATATATATTTGCCATTTATAAAAACATACTTTTTCATAAGTCTGACCTACCCTTACAAATATTTTTTATATAATATTATTTATAAAATTTATTTAAATTTTCCTGCTTGAAAAAATTAAGGGTTTCTTCGAGTGCTTTGCCTTTGTCCAAAGTTTCAAAATACTCGTCTACAGGCTGGGAGTCCTCTACTATGCCCCCGCCTGCATTATAATAAAACTTATTTCCGGAAATAATGAAACTTCTTATAACGATATTTAAGTCAACTGTCCCGTCTGTACTTATATATCCCAGAGAGCCGGTATATATATTCCTTGATACAGGCTCAAGTTCATCTATTAACTGCATCGCCCTTATTTTCGGAGCTCCGGTTATTGAGCCGCCCGGAAAGGTTGCTTTTAAAATTTCAATAAATTCTGTATTTCTTTTAATTTGCCCCGTTATTGTTGAAACTAAGTGAAATACTTTTGCGTATTTTTCAATTTCCGCATGTGCTATAACTTTTATGCTTCCATAATTACAAAATTTTCCTAAATCATTTCTTTCAAGGTCTACAATCATATTTAATTCCGCACGGTCCTTAGTGCTGTTCTTAAGTTCATCAATTATATATTGGTCTTCAATTTCATTTTTCCCCGTAGGTCTCGTTCCTTTAATGGGCCTTGTTTCAATATAGCTTTTATTTATATACAGAAACCTTTCAGGAGAAGAACATCCGATTTTTATTTCCGGCAAGTTTATGTATGCAGAAAAAGGCGCAGGATTTTTTAATCTTAGAACATAATAAAGATCCCTGCTTTCTACAGGAAGGGTGCATTTAAAGCGTTGAGTCATATTAATCTGATATACTTCACCTTCATGGATAAACTTTTTTGCTTTTTTTATGGTTTCTATATATTTATTTTTGGTAAAATTTGATTTTAAATTTATTTTTTTTATATCTTTTTTTAAATATTTTTCTACAATCTTATTCATAAAATAATTGTTTGCATGTAAATCATTTTTTTTATTTTCAGATTCAGACTCCATTTTTTTACTATGGCAGTTTTCATCTTCAACTTTTTTTAAAAAAATCAGGAAGTTATTTTTATTATCAACTGTCGCTGCTTTCATTTTTTCAAAATCATTTTTTAAAAGGCCGGATTCATTTTCAAATATCTTTATCAGATACCAAAAATTGCCAATATGGCTGTAAGCTAAAACCTGATCAAAATATATTAAATATATCAATGGAAGCGGAAGATCAGGTGAAGCTTTTTGTGGCAGGGTTTCAATAAAATTCTTTAAATCATAAGAAAAATATCCAATAAAACCACCTTTAAAATCCGGAAAAACAAATTTGTCATTAATTATTTTTTTTTGAATTGCCTGGTGGTTTTCATCAAAATAAAAAATATTATCTGGTAAAGCATGGTTTCTGAAATCAAAATTAATATATTTTTTTAAATTTATGTTTAAGAATTCAAGGGGGTGCATATTTATTAAAAAAGTTTCTTTATTTTTTAGGTCAATAAAATAGTTTTCATAACCCTGGCTTTTTAATATAAATTTTGGATTAAGACCCATATATGAAAATTTTGAATAACAATCAGAGCGGAGACTGCTGTCCAGAAAACAAAAATAATCTGAATTTCCAAGTAAGTAAAATAATTCTTGGGGGTTTCTTTTAATGCCCAATTTTATTATTGTTGTTATCATCATTTTAGATATCTTAGACTATAAGTTTGCATATAGAGTTTCCAGATAATGTTTTTTACTTTTAAAAAAAAATTAGCTAAATAAATTAATATTTTTAAATTATTAAACTAAAATAAATATAATTAGAATTTAATATGATTCTAATTTAAATTTATAAAAAATAAAATTAAAAAAGGAGTACAGATGTTAGTTGACCTGTCATATGAAGAACTTCTTAAATACAAGCCAAATCAGAATAAGGAGGATGATTTTGATGAATTCTGGGAAAAAACTCTGGATGCCGCAAGTAGTGAAGATCTAAGGCCAAAGGTTGAAAAAATAAATTATGCTGTAAAAGAAATAGATGCATACAAAGCATATTACGATGGATTTGGAGGTGCCAGAATATGCGGATGGTACCTGCTGCCAAAATCTGTAAAACCGCCATTTCCGGTCATTTTATGGTTTCATGGCTATGGAGATAACAAACAAAAAATAAACTACTATCTTAAATGGCTTTTAATAGGCTGCGCTGTGTTTGCTATTGATATAAGGGGGCAAAATGGCGAATCTATTGATAATAAGTCCTATCCGGCGCCATCTGCGGTAGGATTTATGAGCAAGGGTGTATTTGATAAAAATGAATATTATTATAGATACGTATACGCAGATTGCATAAGAGCCATAGATTTTTTGTCCACAAGAAAAGAAATTGACCTTTCAAGGCTTTGCGTTACTGGTGCAAGCCAGGGAGGAGGGCTTTCATTGGCAACTGCAGCACTTGATGTAAGGCCCAAACTTGCTATTGCTGAAATACCTTATCTATGCCATTACAGAAGAGCAGTAGAATGGGCAGAAGATTTTCCAAACATAACTTATAACGAATTCCAGAGCATAATAAGGAAATATCCTGAACGCGAAGAAGAAATGTTTAAAACTTTAAGCTATTTTGACAATTTAAATCTGGCCGACAGGATTAAATCAAGAACAATTATTTCCTGCGCAATGAAGGATATATGCTGTCCTCCTTCTACAATATTTGCTGTATATAATAATATTAAAGCAGAAAAGCAAATGATAAAAATGCCATATTACGGTCACAGCTGGGAAGCTATTATTAATTTTGATGAAAACAGAGTAGAGCTTATTAAAAAATATTTATAATTTTAAAAGAAACATAATAAAATTTTAAGTGTATCCCTTGCTAAAGAAATTAATGATAAAAAAGAGAAAATAAGTGTCTTATTTATATTTCCATTTGGTAAGAATATTTTCCCTGTCAAAAACTCTTATAGCCAGCTTTAAAAAAATAGGACACAGTGCAATAAGAACCAGAGAGGCAATAAGAAGGTATACAGAATTTAAAACAAATAGTCCCACGATTTGCATTCCAACTATTGCATAAATGGGCAGAATGACAGCAGAGCCTATTCCCTGGGCAGATTTTACATCCGTAGTTCTTGATGAGATTGTTAAGCTTACCATCGTAATAATAAAAGAAATTGCAGGGCTTAAAATGAATGCAGTAATAAGCCATTCGGTATTTGGAAGAAATATATATCCTAATTTAGGAAAAGATATTATATCAATTGTTACAGACAGTAAAATAAAATTAAAAGTTGAAATTACAAATGCAGGAATTATGCTTGTTAGTGTTTTGCCAAGAAGCAGCTCCGAAGTTTTAACAGGAGTTGCAAGCAGAGGTTCAAGAGTCCTGCTTTCTTTTTCCAGAGTAATTGAAGTTGGAGCAATCAGGCTTGGAATCATTGCCGGAACTAAAAGCAAAAAAATAAGCAGCTGTTTGCTTAAAAACATTACAAGAGCAGTAAAAGGGTCGTAACCTGCAAGAATTTTTGAAAGTAACTTTGCAGTATCAGGATTTTTTAAAAGCGAGCCGCTCCCGACTGATAATACTACAGGCATTATAACAGCAAAAATAAGGCTTAGAATAATTGAAGGAACCCAGACGCTTTTGCTTCTGATTACTTCTTTAATTTCTTTTTTAAATATAATTAATGCGTTTTTCATTTTTGAGTCTTTATTTGTTTAATTCTTAATTAATTCAAGGTAAATATCTTCAAGGCTTTCTTTGTGTTCGTTGAAATATAAAACTTCCGCGCCTTCATTTACAAGATCTTTTATGATTAAAGGATTGATTTTTTCATAATTTTTTATTTTTAAACTTGCGGCAGTATCTGAAAAGCTGAACTCAACATTATCTTTATATTTATCAAAAATATTTTTATATTTTTCTATGCTGTTTAATAATCCCAAATTAAATATCTTTACTTCTTTTGAGTTTTGAAGCTCAAATAATGATGCAACCCTTATTATTTTCTTTTTAATTATACAAACCGTATTGCACAGATACTGAGCTTCTTCAAGATTATGAGTACAAAGAAATACTGTTATTTTTTCTTTATGAAGGCTTTCAATAAAGTTTCTTACCATATAAGCGCTTTCAGGATCCAGAGCAGCAGTTGGTTCATCAAGAAATAGTATTTTAGGCTCATGAATTAATGCTCTTGCAATTGCCAGCTTCTGCTTCATTCCTTTGGAAAAAGTCGCCACAAGATCATTTCTTCTGTCCCAAAGCTCAAACATTTTTAAGAACTTTTCAATGTTGGCATTTATTTTTGATTCTTCAATCTTATAGAAGCTTGCAAAAAATTTAAGATTGTCATAAGCAGTATTCTTTTCATACATGCCAGGAGTTTCTGTAAGTATTCCAATGATTTCCCTGATATAATAGCCGTCTTTTTTAGGGTCTTTATCATCGATTAAAACATTTCCTGATGTTGGCGCAATCAGGGTTGTAAGCATTCTTATTGTGGTAGTTTTTCCGGCGCCATTTGGTCCGAGAAAGCCGAATATTTCACCTTCAGCGACGCTAAAAGATATTTTATCTACAGCAGTCAAGCTTCCGAATTTTTTTACTAAATTTTCAACATTTATCATGTAATGCACGGAAATTTTAATTTATCCTCAAATTTTTTTATTAGCAAACCAACCCGTTAAAGCACAGCCTGTAATCAAAAGTTGCCGATAAACAGTAAATTATTTTATAACTATTTTTAAAAATTTTAAATAAAATAATCGCTATTTTTATATTATAAAAACATATCCGAAATTCTTTTACTCCTTCTTATATTTTCAGGAGCCTATACAGCTTTTAAATAAAAGTAGTAAAATTAAATTTTATATTTTTAAAAATTTTTCTTATATTAATAAAACAGGCAATTAAATACCCGCAACAAAATAAAA
>JAPLCN010000013.1 GCA_026392215.1 Actinomycetota bacterium
AATCGTCCCAGATAGATCCCTCTTTCATTCACAGCCGAAAGCATGACAATCGGGATATTGGTTAAGTTATTGTCCCTTTTAAGGTCTCTCGCAATTTCAAACCCGGCGGAACCATTTTCAGGGAACATCACATCCAGGATAATCAAATCCGGATTGTACTGTGAGACATTTAAAGTGACATTTTCATCGTTATATTGGGCAGTAACCTCATACCCATTGGCTTCTAAAACCATTGACATCGATTCTACAATATCCCGGTCATCATCAATAATATAGATCTTTTTCATCTCAACCTCATTTTCACAAATTTTCATTTTAACAAATCTACTCTTATTGTACAATATGAGTAGATTAAAAATAAAGGAAAAAATATGGGTGAAGGTGTCATTGCATTAATAGGCGCAGGGAATGGTGGGTTAGCCCTGTTAAATGTATTGCTTGAAATTCCTGGGGTTAAAATCAAATATGTATGTGACATCAATCCTGATGCCGTTGGGCTTCTTTTTGCCAGGAACCACCATATTGAGTGTATTACCGATTATCAGCAAATTATCACGGATAAAGAGGTCAATCTCATATTTGAAGCCACTGGCGATCCACGAGTTTTTAGAAATCTCAGCGAAAAAAAATCCCCTAAAATAAGCCTGATTGGAGCAGATGGGTCCAAGATCATTTACCAATTACTGGATGCTTATGATGAGATCAATAGAAATCTAAATGAATATAAGACCAACCTTGAAAAGAAGATTATTGAAAGAACCGAGGAACTTGAAAAGGCAAACGTCAAGCTTGCAAAAGAAATGTTGGAATACGAAAAGATCAGCCAGAAATTACAGGAGATAAGTAATGAAAAAACCAAATATTTATTATATGCCACGCATCAATTAAAAGCCCCATTTGCAGCTATTCAAAGCTATGTCGATATTATGCTCGACGGATATTCTGGACAAATTTCACAAAGAACCCTGGATATTATCCTGAAAATTAAAAAACGTTGCAAATTATTATCCAATGTGATTAAAGAAATGCTTGAACTGGCAAAACTCAAATCACGGGATGCTGTGGATATAAACATGGGAAAGATCGATATCAATCGAATTCTTTCTTCTGTGGTCCAACGGTGTAAGGTGATCGCCCGCGCCCAAGAGATTCAAATTGATTTAACTCCCCAGAAGGAGGCCTTTTATATTAAGGGGAATGAAAAACAGATTGATGTCCTTTTTACCATATTAATTGAAAATGCGATCAATTATTCTCCCCCCAACACTTTGATTAAGGTCATAATTAAAAAAATGGATAGTCCTCAGATCTATATCGGTATCAAAGACCAGGGGATTGGAATAGCAGAAAAGAATTTAAACAAGATCTTCAATGAATTCTTCAGGTCCAATAATGCGGTCGATTTTAATAATAATGGGACCGGACTCGGGCTTTCCATCGCAAAAGAGATTGCCACAATCCATAATACAAATATCCAGGTCGAAAGTGTGCTGAACAAGGGGTCCTGCTTTTCAATGATTTTTCAGTTGGTTTAATCCTCTTTTATTATTAAAAGACAATTAAAGAACTAAAAAAATCATGATCATTTCGTAAAGTTATTATATAAAAGTCTCGGAGATGTTGCTTAATTCCCTAAGAGAAAACACTGGACCATCTACACATACAAATTTTTCACCTATATTGCATCTCCCGCACTTGCCTATCCCACATTTCATTCTTCTTTCAAGCGTGGTATATATATTATCGTCTTCAAAATCCAGTTTCTTTAGTACCTCGAGAGTATATTTAATCATGATTGGAGGTCCACATATTACAGCTATTGTATTTTGTGAAGATGGGTACATTTTTTCGAGCACATTGGGACAAAGACCTACTTCTTTATCCCAGCCATAACAAGCGTTATCAATGGTTTGAATTAATTGAATATCTTTCGATTTTTCCCATTCATCTATATCGTATTTGAAACAAAAATCATCAGGAGATTTTGCAGCATATAAAAGGGTTAATTTCATATATTTTTCTTTATTTTCAAGAATATGGAATATTAAAGGCCTCAAAGGTGCCAGGCCAATTCCTCCTCCAATAAAAAGGATATTTTTCCCTTCCATGTCTTTATAGGGGAACCAGTTACCTAATGGCGCTCTGATTCCTACTTTTTCACCTTCGCTTAAATTATGTATTGCTGTAGTATTAACGCCGCTTTTCATAACTGAAAATTGCAGATAATCCTTATTCGAAGGTGTAGAATTTATTACAAAAGTTGATTCCCCAAAACCAAAAACAGAAATCTGTGCAACCTGCCCCGGCTCAAATATAAAATTTCTCATAGCCTCAATATCATCAAGCGCAACCTGAAGAGAAATTATATTTGGAGTTTCTCTTATTATTTTTTTTATTGTTGCTATTTTTGGTAGCAAGTGATTTTTTATAACTTCCATTATGTTCTTTATTTCTACTATTACTTATTTCTGTAAACTTCTTACATGTTTTACAATCTCTCTTATATCCATTCCAACCGGGCAGACATCAATGCAACGCCCACACCCGACACAGTAAAGATTCTTGTTTCTTTTATAAAAATAATTGTATTTGCAATTTATTTTATTTCTGTATCTCTGATAAATCTTCTCTCTTGGATTATGTCCGCTTGCCTCCAATGTATAATAATAATTGGTACAGAAATCCCAGCATTTGTATCTTTCGCCCTTCATACCTGTTTGCTCATCTCCAATGTTGAAGCATACACAGGTTGGACAAACATAAGTACATGCTGCACAGCTTATGCATTTTCTTGTAATGTTCTTCCACATTTCTTCTTCGCTGAATTTTCTTTCCATATCCAGCGCAATATCTTCTGCATTAACGCTTTCCCAATTGGAACTGCATTTTTTCTCTGATTCTGAAATAATTTTTTTGATTTCTATCTCTTCGTCACTATTAATTTCTCTTTCTTCAAAAAACTCATTGCATTCATCCAGCAGCTTCCTTAAATCATCCCTCTCACTTAACTTAAAAATTACAAGATTCTGCCCCATATCAATCAACCCAAGGTCAGAATAATCGAAATAAAAAGGATTTCCACCCACAGATGTACAGAAACAATCCGGGAATACATTACTACATCCAATTGAAATAAGAATTGTATTTTTTCTTTTCATTATATAATAAGGATCTTTTTTTTCTCCTTCACCAAATACCAGGTCAAGACACTTTACAGCCATCGTATCACAGGGTTTAATTCCAAATATTACTTTTTTTCTGGAATTGGTTTCATCAGAAATCATTTTTTCAGATTCTAAAAGTTTAATTTCCATAATATCAGGCTTTTTTATATCTTTTTTATACTCAAATTCAAATAAATTTTCTGAGGGAGGGAAAAATAAAGATTTTGGACTTTTTCTTGTCTTTTCTTTCAGGTTTATAACATTATTATCATTTACAATGTCCAAGCTTTCAAAATTTATTGTTCCATCTGCCTTGTTCTGTACAGGTAAAAAAACATCATAGTTTTTATTTAACTTTTCCAGAAAAGTATTTAGGTTTTCTTTTTTTATATATGTCAATGTTTTCATAAATTATAATCTTGACTTACTTTCCTTTATATTAATTCCTCTTCTTTTATATTTTTTTCAACATTTTTAAATGTCAGTAAAGGTGGTTTTTCGTCTAAATTAAAGCCTGGCCTATAATTAAACAGTTTTAAAACATCTTTATTTATCTTTTTCATAAGTTTTAAAAGTTGTATATTTGCAGGGCATACCCTTTCACACTCACCGCATTCAGTACATCTGCCAGCTAAATGAAATGCCCTGATAAGCTGAAAAAATTTACCTTCAGCCGAATTTATTTTCTGAGACTGCCAGTGTGGAACGTCAAGTTGGGCAATACACTTATCTCTGCATACTTCAAGTGGACAGATATTCCTGCATGCATAACATCTGATACAATTGCTAAATTGTAAATCCCAGAATGAATTAATCTCTTCCAGGCTCAATTTTTCAAATTCATCCAGATCTTCATATTCTTTTCTTGGCTCTATATTTAACTTCGAGTCATTTTCAATGAATTCATCATAATAAGGAGGATTATCATATATATTGCAGGTATAACACTTGTCTGCGTAAAAGTTTTTAGCTTCCAAGGTAAAATTTTCATCTATGGTATCTATTCTTATATGTTCGTCTTTGATATCTGCTGATATTATCTTTAATCCCCCAATTTCTTTAACAATCTTCTTATAATCTAAAATCCCGGCACAACCAACTACAATTGATTTAACTCTATCTTTATTTAAGAGCTCTTCAGATATCAGTTGAGTTATAGATCTTGTATCACAGGGTTTTAAGACAATTCCTATTTTTCCCTTAAGTTCATTAGATAAAAAATAAGAATAAGTGGCAAGATTATTTATACATAAGTTATCAAAAATTAAATCATCGATTTCCTCTTTCCTTTGTATAAATAAAGGATTAACTTTTAGTGGAATTTTACTTTGGCAGTAGCCAATAACAAGCTCAAGGTCATCAAAAACATCTCTGATTCTCTCTTTTAGTTTTTTTTCAACACTATTTTCTTGTTGCATACTTTAATTTACCCTTGAATTTCTCTAATCCTTTTAACAAAATTAATTACCACTTTCTGCCACTTTTGTCCCTCAGAAGCGGAAACCCACTGGTACGAAAATCTTCTTTTATCAATCCCTATTATTGGAAGAAATTCCTTTAGAATTTCGAGCCTTCTTCGAGCATAAAAATTACCCTAACTGTAATGACAATCATTTGGGTGACAACCTGAAACCAGAACTCCATCTGCACCCTGAGTAAAAGCTTTTAATACAAATAAAGGATTTATTCTTCCACTGCATGGAACTCTGATAATCCTTATATCCTCGGGCTGTCTCAACCGTGAAGTTCCTGCAGCATCTGCTCCAGCATATGAACACCAGTTGCAGAGAAAAGCAACAATTTTTATTCCAGGCTTTCTGCTGTTTGTATTTATGTCCTTATTATTTATATCTTTATTGGTTCCTAAAATATTTTCCATCTTTGTTCAAATTAAGGTTAAGCTTCTTAAAAAGTTGAAAATGCTTGCAATTCCTCCAAAATCATCTCGTCAGTAAAGCTGTTTAAATTTATTGCATCAATAGGACAGGTTGCTTCACAAAGTCCGCAGCCTTTACATACAGATTCAATGACTTGAACAACCTTTCTACCCTTAAGGGTTAATTCTTCAATAGCTTTGAAAGGACAAACAAAAAGGCATTTATTACATCCAATACATCTTACCTGATCAACATTAGCTACTATTGGATCTGTCAGTAATTTATCTTTTGACATTAAAGCCAGAACCTTGCTTGCTGCAGCACCCCCCTGAGCAACGCTGAAAGGAATATCTTTTGGTGACTGGCAGGCTCCTGCAAGGAATATTCCTGAAGTATTTGTTTCCACAGGCCTTAATTTGGGATGACTTTCAGTATAAAAGCCGAAGGTTCCTGTCGTGATATTAAGAATTTCGGCCAATTGTTTTGAACCTTTTGCTGCAATCATTGCTGGTGCTAAAACTACCATATCTGCCTCAATTTCAAGTGGTTCGCTAATTAAGGTATCCACACCTTTGACTATGAGTTTGCTACCCCTTTTATAAATTTTCGAAACCTTACCTCTTATATATTGAGTCCCGTATTCCTTAGCTCTTACTATAAATTCATCATAATCCTTCCCTGGTGAACGAATATCTGTATAAAATATATATGAATTTGATTCCGGAAGATGCTCTTTTGTAAGAATTGCCTGCTTTGCCAGATACATGCAGCATGCTGCTGAACAGTAAGGCATGCCTCTGGATTTATCCCTTGAGCCCACACATGATAAAAATACAACAGTTTGAGGTTCTTTTTTATCTGAAAGCTTTAAGATATGCCCGCCTGTTGGCCCCGATGCGCACATAAGTCTTTCATATTGTATAGCAGATATTACATCTTCCAGTTCCCTGCTTCCATATTCTTCATAAACATCTGTATCAAACATCCCTGCACCTGTAGCTACAACTATTGCTCCGACTTCTCGAGTGATGGTTTCTTCTTTCTGACAATAATCTATTGCATTTGCCTCACAAGCTTTTGCACACTCATGACATTCTGAACAGATGCCGCAATCAAGACATCTCTGTGCCTCATTTATTGACTGCTCTTCTGATATTGGATAAACTACCTCACTGAAGTTTTTAATTCTTTCCTCTGCAGGCATCTTTTGAACCCTTATGCGT
>JAPLCN010000022.1 GCA_026392215.1 Actinomycetota bacterium
GCGTCTGAAATATTTACGCAGATTTCTTACTAAATATATCCAAAAACAAAGTGATTTTTATGATGAGCATGCAAATCTATATTCAAATTCTACTATTTTCTTCACCGCCTATCAATTTGGAACAACTAATCTCCATTCACTGCAACAAGTACCGCTATCCTTTGTTAACATATCTAAACATTTATTTACATTTTTCAAACTATTTCCACTCTTTCCCTAAAACCTTTTCAATAAATACCCTTGCAATAGTAGGGTCAAACTGCATGCCGGAACATCTTCTTATTTCATTTATGGCTTCTTCTTCACTTAATGCTTTACTATAAGTCCTATCTCTAGTCATAGCATCGAAAGCGTCAGCAACGGCAATAATCCTTGCTTGCAATGAAATTTCTTCGCCTTTAAGACCCCTCGGATATCCTTTCCCGTTCCGCTTTTCGTGATGTTCAAGAACATGCTCGGCTATTTCCGAAAATTCATTTACCGAGCTGAGTATTCGATACCCTATTTCAGAATGTCTCTCAATTTCTTTCCATTCATTACTACTTAATTTTTGGGTTTTATTAAGAATTTTTTCGTCAATTCCTATTTTCCCTATGTCATGCATAAGTCCAGCTATTCTAATCTGATTGACATCATCCTTATTAAAATTCATCTTGGTTGCAATATCTTCACAAATTTCACTAATCCTTTTCGAATGCAACATCTCTCTATTATTTTTTTCGAATAGCGTATTCATAATTAGATCTATTGTTTTACTTTTCATGCTCGAACTTTCAGAAAGCTTGTGTCTATACATATGATCTTCAGTATTTTTGAATATCTCTTGAATATTTTCTTCCTTATTATTCTTAGTTTCATGACCAAAGGTAATAGAAATATCAATAGAGCCTACTTTTTCTTTTAATGACAGATCCTTGATACGTTTAATGATTTGCTCTGTTTTAAAAGCATCCGTTTTAGGTAATATAATAACAAATTCATCCCCTCCGAGCCTGGCAATAATGTCATCAGCTCGGCACCCCTTCTTTATCACTTCTGCTGCTTTCTTAAGAAGCTCATCGCCCATGGCATGTCCAAAGGAATCATTGATAAGTTTTAACCCGTTTACATCACCCATAGCAATGGTCATAGGAAGGTTTCTTTCTGTATCAAGTCTCTTTAATTCTTCTTCGTAAAATCTGCGATTATATAGCCCCGTAAGTTGGTCGTGATAACCCAGATAAAGGATTTCTTCTTCCGCTTTTTTGTATTCAGTGATATCTTGAATAGTGCCAACAACTTTAACCGCATTACCGCCCTCATCAACTAACAATATAGCCTTAGAATGAACAAAGCGTTCTTCTCCAGTTTTAATATTTTTTATTTTAAATTTCTCATCATACTTTTCTTTTTTGGTAATTAAACCGATAAGAGCGACATCGAGCGACTCGCGATATTCTGGAAATACACTTTCTTGCACAAGATTTAATGGCAAGCATTGCGAAATGTGCTCAATTCCGTACATGTTAAAGGCTTCCTCAGATGCCCAAATATTTTTAGTATGTAAATTCAGTTCCCAGTTACCCACATGCGCCATCAGTTGAGCTGCAATTAAACGCTTTTCGCTTTCCTTTACAGCATCTTCCGCCTGCTTGCGCTCGGTGATATTGATTAACAAATAATTTGTAAGTTTTCTTTGGGTGTCAAAATTGTTTTTTTTAATATTAAACCATTTAATTTCATTATCGATTTTAAAAAAAACTGGATTACTATATAACTCATTCTCATCTAAGTTTTCAATTATGTCCTTAATACTTTTTTCCGACCCACTAAAAAAACCGTTTGCATTCATATTGGAACAAATTATTTCACCTGCTTTATCAACCATAAAGGCTGGTTCACCAATATTAGCAAATGTGTTATTCCATCTATTTATTTGCAACTCAAACCTATCGTTTTTAATTTCATTAATACC
>JAPLCN010000018.1 GCA_026392215.1 Actinomycetota bacterium
ATTATAGATATTTATAGCGATGGCAGTATTAATTGTATTGGTGGCAATAAGCAATTATAGATAATGTTATTATATTAAAGGACATTAAAATAGGTATTTTATTTTATAAACTTTTTATTATCTATTTTAAAATAGCCAAATTAAAAAAAGTAATAAAAATTATAAAAGCACTGTCTAATGAAAGTCGTATAAGGATAGTTAATTTGCTTAAAGTTAAAGGTAGAGTTTGTATTTCTGAGATTACAGATATTATTAATCTATCGCAGCCAACCATATCTTCTCACCTGAAAAAATTAGAGGAAGCAGGAATTATTACTTTTAGAAAAGATGGTTTATGGGTGAATTATTATCTTAACAAAGAGTTGGACTACAAAAACAGAGAGATTATTGATCTTATTATAAAAAAAGACCCTGATATTAAGAAGGATTTACTGAAGATTATAAAGACAGACAGGATGATAATTTGCTGTAAAAAATAAGAAATTTTTATGCCTAAAGCAACATTAAAAATTCTAATTTTTATGATTTTTAAATGATAAATTGGCTTGTATTGGCCAATCAGCAGGCATTAATGAGATGTTAGAAAGTAGTTATATTTGATATAGCATAAAACATTTTATTGATGCTTATTAAATTAAAAATTTTTTCAAAAAAGGAGAAATCAATGCCTATTTACGAATATGAATGCAATAAGTGTGAAAATATTTTTGAAGTTTCTATGTCGATGAAGGATAGGGAAGATAAAACTATTGTTTGTCCAAAATGTAAATCCGGCAACGTTGCGCAGTTGTTTTATGGTGTTAAGGTTAATATAAATAAAAGAAGTATGATAAATAATAATTTAGGCGGATGCTGTGGCGGAACAGGATGTTCTTAGATACCCACGCACTGAAGTGCGTGGCACTAACTTAAAATTCAAGCTTCGCTTGACCTAAATCCTTGGCTCCATTCACCCACGCACTGAAGTGCATGGAACTCTGCCCTTGCGGGTTATTAGAGAGAGGAGACATTATATGAGCTTGGATAATAGAGAAAAAGAGCTTGTGGCAATTGGAGCAGCAATTGGTGGTAACTGTATTCCATGTCTTGAGTGGCATTATAAACAGTGTGTTGAGGCAGGTTTTACAAAGGAAGAGATACAAGAAGCAATTAATATGGCAAAAATGGTAAAAGAAGTGCTTATTAAAAAAATAAATGAGGTTGCTGAAAAATTGTTAAACCAATGAAAAAGGCAAGATCAAAAAAGCATTCTATGTTTTGTTAAAAAAGCTGCAAGAATAGATTAGACAAAAGCTCTTTGAGAATATAAGAAATAATGCTTGAGTCAGTAAAAGACTTTGACGATGATATCAAAAAATCAGTTAAAGAAAATTTAATTCTCTATGCTCTGAAGAAATGTCTGTATTTGAAAAGTTTACTAGTTATTTTTAAGCCTTATGGCTATGACGCGGTAATTTTTGATACTGATCCAACTGGCCATACTTTAAGGTTGCTCGTGCTTCTTTCTTATTGGAAAGGATTTATTAAGAAAGGTAAAAAATGATAGAAGAAGAAAAGGTAATAAAAATTTTTACGATGAAGCAGGAATTTCCTTGCGGCCCACAGGCATCCTGCTGCGGCCCCATAGGCCAGACAGAAGAAGAAATTTCAGAATTAAAAAATGCAATAGAGGGGTTTGGGTTGAAAGTTGAAGTCTTTGATGTGTCTAATTTCAAAGATGAGCTGCTATATCCAAAGGTTACAGAGATTCTTAAAAATTTTGGTTTGGAGTATGTTCCTGTGATTACTGTAAATGATGAATTGGCCTGCATTGGCCAGACAGCTGGCATCGATGAGACACTGGCAGAAATAAAGAAAAAATTATAAAAAATCAATTTATTAAAAATTGGAGTAATAGGTGAGTTTTAACTAAACCTACTGAAATATATTTATAAAATTAATAAAAATTACAATTGCTATTAATTTAGTAGCAATATTAGTAAATATATTGCAGTTCTAATTGTTTTTCAGGCAGGGATTATCGGCTAACTAAATATTTAAATAATTTTAGAAGGGTACTTGATGAAAAGAATATATTTTGATTATGCAGCTACAACACCGGCAGATCCTGAAGTCATAAAGGCAATGCTGCCTTATTTCAGTGAAAACTTCGGAAATCCTTTAAGCCTTCATTATTTTGGAAGACAGGCAAATAATGCGGTTGAAAATGCAAGATCGGCAGCAGCAGGTTTTATAGGGGCAAAACCGGAGGAAATCATATTTACAAGCGGCGGCACCGAAAGTGATAATTTTGCCTTAAAAGG
>JAPLCN010000055.1 GCA_026392215.1 Actinomycetota bacterium
TATCATCAGCATTCTTATACATCATCTTAAGCATATTTAGTCTCTTATAATAATATTTTGTTTCAAATGCAGCGGATTCCTCTCTGAAGCTGTAAGAATATTTATGATAGACAACTGCTTTCGGGCATGATCTGAATTTATAGCCTAAAAGATTGGCCTTAAAGCAAAAATCAAAATCCTCATAAAATAAAAAGAACGTCTCATCAACTTTTCCAACCCTGTTATTTTTAAATGCCCCTGTTTTCATAAAAGCAGATGTAAATGAAACTCCAAAAATACTTTCCGGAACGTCATACTGGTGAAGATCAAGCTGCCCAAGCCCTTGATAACCGTCATAAAGGGAGGCATCAAGATAAGTTCCGACACTTTCGATATAATCCTTCTGGTAGGCAAGCTTGATTTTTGGAGCAAGACCCATCACATCTTCTTGTGAATTTTTCATCATTAAAACGAATTCTTCAATAGAATTGCTGTCATAAACAACATCAAAATTTGAGATTAAAACGTAAGCGGTATCAATTTCATCAACAGCCAGATTTATTGCTTTTCCCAATCCGACATTTTTATTATTTTTTACTATTCTTGTTTTTATATCTTTTAAGCTGCCACCCGCATTAAAATCTTCGTTTCCGGTTTTTTCATTAAGGTTGAGTTCGCCAGGTAATAAATCAAGCACACCATTTGTGCTTGCATTATCAAAAATTATAATTTCAATATTTCTATAAGTTTGTGATTTTAAGGATTGGATGCATTCCTGAAGGCAGGCAAAAGAAGAGTTATAATTAATTATGAGAACTGTAACATCCGGTTCAACCTGTTTTTCTTTTTTATCTTTATTCTTTTCTGGCTTGATTTCTTCAGATTTATAAGTATGTGTAATTTCAGTATTTTCTAATCTATTTATGCTTTCATCATATCCTTTATACGGTTTGCTGCCTGAATCTGCCAATCCTTTTTTATTAATATCACTTCCAAGAATTGCTCTAATTTTCTTATCATATTCAGAAACAGTTTTTTCCCATGTAAATTTTTTTGAAAATTCCAGACAATTTAATGTCATTTCATTTATTAAGTTCTTATCTGATGATAACATCAAAATCTTATTTAAGAATTCTTCTTTTGTATTTACAAGAAAGCCCGTTTTTTCGTTTTCGGTTATTTCAGGATGCGCGCATAAGTTATAGCAGACAGACGGCTTGCCAAAACTTTGAGCTTCGACTATTGGGAGATCAAAGCCTTCCCATTTTGTGCAGGTTGTATAAATATCACATGAAGAATAAATAAGGGGCATCATTTCCCATGGAGCATTTGCGACTGCAAGAATTCCCTCATTTTTTATTGCTATCTCGTCATTTTGAGATCCAAAACCTACCATTAATAATTTAACTGCGCTGTTTTGCCTGTTTGCTGCGTGAAATAATTCTATTAATTCCTGTGTGCCCTTGTATGGCTGATTAACAGGGTTAAGCCTTCCGACATATAATAAAAGACAATCATTATCTTTAATGCCAAGCTTGTCTCTGAATTTTTTTATCTGCTGCGCACTAATTTCTGTATCCAGATAATGATTTGCCCCTAAATGGATATAATCTGCTTTTTTTCTTAAATAAACCGGAAGCTTCTTATGCAGGTAATTTGAGATGCTGATTATTTTTGATGATTTTTTAAAATAAAAAAAATTTTGGGTAAAATCCATATATCTGTAAAAAAGTTTTCTTTTAAGCGACATACCTTCGGTAGAAACTATACCATAGTTAATTGAAATCACAGGTTTGTTTAAGCTTCCTGCAAGGCTGTAAAAAGGAAAGGAATTTATCAGGAAGATATCTGCACCCTGGTTATTTAAAATTAATTCAATTTTCTTTATTTTGGATTCAAGATCAAAAGTACTGGTACTTGTTATGTTAGGCAGTTTTTTTAATTTATAAGGCCTTTGTTTCTTGAAAGTTTCACTAAAGTTATTGCAGTAAATTTCGCAATCGTAACCTGATTCTGACAAACCGGTTGCTATCTTGTCAACAGTTAAATCAACTCCATGTCCTAGAATCATTCTATCTGTAATAAAAACAGCATTTATTTTATGCATGATCAATGTTTGTTAACAATTTTTAATATTTTTCATTTTAACATTAATTATTGTTTAAAATAAATTGTTTGTTATAATTTAAATAAGTTTTGAGTCTAAAAACAATATTAAATATTTTATTAGATATTTAATTATCTTTTTAATTAATAATTTCTTAAATTTATGACAGAAATTTTTTCATATCCTAAAATTACAATTTCAATTGTCAACCTTGATGGTGAAAATTATTTAAGTGATTGCCTGAAAAGCATTGAGGTCCTTAATTATCCGCAGGACAGGATTGAAGTAATTGTAGTTGATAACGGCTCAAAGGACAACTCAATCAAATTAATTGAAGGCAGTTTCCCCAATGTAAGAATAATAAGAAATCATCATAACGCGGGCTTTGCGAAAGCTAATAATCAGGCTGCTGCAGCAGCATCAGGTGAGTATGTTGCATTTTTAAATAATGATACCAAAGTTGACGAGAAGTGGCTTGTTGAGCTTTTAAGGCCAATATATGGCTCTTCTGAAGTTATCTGCTCTGGTTCAAAAGTCCTTTCATTTGACGGCAAAAATATTGATTTTGCGGGCGGCATGATTAATTTTGAAGGCAAGGGGTTTCAAATTGATTATGGACTTGCAGTTGAGAAGGATATTCATAACCTGGAAAGGTACCTGCCGTTTGTAAACGGTGGTGCAATGCTCATAAAGAAAGATATCTTTCTTGAAGCAGGCGGGTTTGATGAAGACTTTTTTGCTTATTATGAAGATGTTGACCTGGGCTGGCGGCTCTGGGTATTAGGGTACAAGGTTGTCTTTTCTCCAAATTCAATTGTTTACCACATGCATCACGGGACCTCAAAAAATTTCAGTGAGGATAAATTAAGATACTTAAAAGAAAGAAACGCGTTAATTTCAATTTTTAAGAACTATGATGAAAATAATCTTGCAAATATAATGTCTACGACACTTGCAAGCATATTCGGAAGGATTTTTATTGACTTTAAGTTTGATTATAAAAATTATTATAATTTTGATTTAAATAATTCCGACAGGCAAGCATTATCTAAAAAATTATCAGAGAAAATAGCTGATTTAAAAGTTGATCCTGAACCTTTAAGCTCCCTTATGGCTGTCAGAGATTTTCTGGATAATATTTCAAAACACAGTGAAAAAAGAGAAAAAATCCAAAAAGCAAGAAAAAGAGACGACAAGGCAGTCTTTAATTATTTTAAAGGGCAGTTTCTTTCAGTATCGGCTGATACAGATTATCAGCAGCATCAGATTGAACTTTTAAAGACACTTGGAATATACGAGATATTTACTAAAAAAATAAAAAGAACACTTCTTATAATTTCTGATGAAGTAGTTGCCGCAGAAATGGCAGGTCCTGCAATCAGGGTTTGGAATTTTGCCAAGATTTTATCAAAATACATGAATGTTATCCTTGCCACACCTAATGAACCAAACTTTCCTCCAATGGAGTTTGAGATTATCAGATACACTGATGATTTGTCTGTTGTAAATTTATCAGCAAGAGCAGACATATTATTATTTGGAGGAGCAATATTCAGCAAATTTAAAAGCTTAAAGAAAATTGACAAGTATTTGATTTTAGATATCTATGATCCATATAACCTGGCAACTCTTGAAGAATACAAGAACAAACCCATAGGTGAACAAATTGAAATGAATAAGTTTGTGGTTGAGGTTTTAAATGAGCAGTTGTATCATGGCGATTATTTTATTTGTGCTTCTGAAAGGCAGAGGGATTACTGGCTTGGAATGCTTTCAGCTTTAAGAAGAGTTAACCCTGTTACTTATTATGCAGATGCTACGTTTAGAAAAATGATAGATGTTGTGCCGTTTGGTCTTCCTGAAAGTAAGCCTGTCCATGAAAAGGATGTTTTAAAAGGTGTAGTTAAGGGAATAAAAAAAGGTGATTTCGTGGTTTTATGGGGTGGCGGCATTTATAACTGGTTCGATACCCTCTCGCTTATTAAGGCAATGAAAATAATATGGGATAAAAGAAAAGACATCAAGCTTTTCTTTTTAGGAGTAAAACATCCTGATCCGCTTGTAAAGGAGCTTAATCTGGTAAATGAAACAGTTAGTCTTGCAAAAAGCCTGGATGTTTATGAAAATAATGTGTTTTTTAATTTTGGCTGGGTTAAATATGAGGAAAGGCAGAATTATTTAATGGAATCTGATGCCGGCATTGTAACCCATCCTGTCCATATTGAAACAAGGTTTTCATTTAGGACAAGGACACTTGACTGCATGTGGGCAAGCCTTCCAATGATTTCAACTGAAGGTGATTTTTTCAGTGATTTAATTAGAGAGAAAACCCTTGGAATAGTTGTAAAAGAAAAAGACCCTGAAGATATTGCAAATGCCATAATAAGACTTGCGGAAAATAAAGAATTTTATAATAAATGTGTCAGCAACTTAAAAGAAATAGCCAAAGACTATACATGGGATAAGGTATGCGCCCCGGTTTTAAAATATTGTATGGATCCTACAAAAAGTTCCAAAAGAAATAATGATTCAGATAATAATGAAAATGATAATTCTGCAAGTGACAGGCAAAGGCAAAGCAGAAGCCTGCTTAGGAAATTTTTTTCCCACCTTGTAAGCAGCGGCCCTAAAAAGACTCTTAAATACGTTAAAAACTATATAAGCAAAAAATAATTTCCATATATTTTTATAAATCTTCAAGCTTAATACAACCAAGTGGATGAAGCAGTTGCAAAAAGTAAAAAAACGCTGATATTTAAGATAATAAATATTGTCTTGGTAGTCGGTTTTGGCATATTCCTTGTAATTTTTTTATTAAGGGGGATAAGCTTTACAGATATTAAAAATGCAATTGTAAATTCATATAAGCCGACTTTAATCGCGGCTTTTGTTATAGTTTTTGTCAGTGACATTTTCAGGGCATACAGAATACAGCTGCTTGTAGGCACAAGTAAAATAAGGCTTTTGGATATGTTTTTTATTGCACTGATAAGAAATGCTTTTACAATGGTGCTCCCTGCAAGAACAGGAGAAATATCTTACGTTTATGTACTAACAAAAAAATTTAAATTTCCTGTTGAAGTAGGCATATCAACGCTTGCTCTTGTAATGGTTTTTGATCTGGCAATTGTTTTTTCACTTATAGTCATAGCTATCATTATTGTATGGATAACAATAGGATTTGGAAGCCTGGCTATTTCTTCATGGCCCGTTATTTTGATTGCAGCCGTCCTTTTAATTGCCTCTCTTCTTTTATTGTTTTATCTTTCTGCAATAATCAGGTTTCTTATTAATTTATTAAATAAGATGATATTAAAAACCAGGGCGAAAAGAAACAAGGCAATAAATTATATTTATACAAAGCTTATTGATATTAATGAAAGCATTGAGGAGATAAAACAAAGAAAAATTTACGGCAAGGTTTATTTTTATTCCATTATCTGCAGAGTTCTTAAATTTGGGGCATATTATATGGTTATCCATGCTATTTTACAGCCTATGGGGTATGGGTTTTTGTCACTTAATTTCTGGATAATTTTCCTGGCAACAGTAGTTGCGGAAATTTCAGCTGTGCTTCCCACGCACGCACTTGCAGGTTTTGGTACTTATGAAGGAGCTTTTGCTCTTGCTTTTGTAGCTTTAGGCTTTCCTGTGAGCTTGTCCAAGATTGTAGGATTTAGCTACCACATTACAATGCTTTCATTTTCTGTAATTCTGGGGGTTATTTCAATGATAATAATCAGCTTGCCCTTCTACAAGGTTAAGACACCTCAAGTATAAATTACATACTTTATGCGAGAAAGCCCCCGGCTTTAGCCGTGGGGATGAATCGCCTCCTCCTTTTTTTAAAAAATATTCGCTGATATTACAGCAATTAATCATCTAAAAATAATTTCCTAAATAATAGCACTGTATAGGCTATAAATATGCCTTTTTAACAAAAAAGCAAATTCGATTTCAAAAAGTTCTTGACTTTTATGTATAAAAATGATAAACTTTAATATATCAGTTAACTACGAAAGGAAAGTATCCTGAAAAGAGCTGCTATGGAAAGGCGTGAGAAAGATTTAATTTCAAATCTAACAAGAGTAATAAATTATTCAGAGTATATTCATACCAACTTGACATAAGAGAAGGTAAAAAACATGTATCACTTTATTTAACTACCATAAGAAAAGACGGAAAGAGAAATATGATATATATTCCAAAAAAACTGGAAGATGAGGTTAAAGCATCAGTAGAAAGATTCTTTAAAATAAAAGAGATGCTTGAGGAAGTAGCAGCTATTAATCTTGAAAGACTGCTTGGTAAAAAGAAAAAAGATGTTTAAATAAATAATAAAATACTTGAAATAAACACTTCAGTCTCTTTAAAAAATTAGCTTCTATTACTGACAAAAGAATAAAGCCCCATATTGGTACAATAAAAATAGTAACTGCAATAATATGCATGCAATTTTCTAACCTTGGCTCCCTAAATAGCTTGTCTTTAGGCGCTTGCATCCGGCAGATACCCATCAGTATCAACAATTGCAAGAGTAGCTGACTGTACTTGATTTGGATGAAATAAGAAATGTAGGTGCCGATATTTATAAAATAGCAAGAAAATCAAAGATGATTACCCCCTATTGCGGAATGTGGACAACAATAGTTGACGGCCATGAGGTAACCGTAAGTGACTACTGCAAGTGCAGCCACTTACGGGAAAAGAAAACTAAAAGACAAGGACGGGGCAATAAAATATCAGTATTATCACAGCTTTACTGCCTTTATTTTAGCAGGGCCAGACTTTTCATTTACGCTTGATATAGAGCCCGTACTTCCCGGTGAAGGAGAGATAACCAGCGCATACAGGCTCCTTGAGCGGGTTTGCAGAAATTATCCCAAGGCATTTGAGCTTGTAATTGGTGACGGGCTTTACTTAAAGGGGAATATATTTAAGCTACTTGAGGGCCATCATAAAAAAGCTATAGCTGTACTAAAAGAAGAAAGAAGGCAGCTTTTTGAAGAGGCAAATAACCTGTCACTTCTGGTAGAGCCAAAAACATATAAGCAGGAAAAAACAATCTACAGGGTTTGGGATCACCATATAGAGGGCTGCTGGGATAGATATGGGGGAAAGATAAGAGTTATTGTATCAGAGG
>JAPLCN010000061.1 GCA_026392215.1 Actinomycetota bacterium
ACAATGCGTCCTGGCCAGCGATACGCCCCTCTGGGCGCGTACCATATCAGATGTCCGGCCATTTTTAGAGAAAGCAGAGGAATCAAACTTCTTGACGCGCGACAATTTAATAAAACTAATCAGCAGAACCTGATCCCTTTTAAATATTAAAATCTGCTTTAAGGGCTATGCGTATTTCCGGTGTCTAATTTATAGCAAATGCACTGGTAATCATATGAAATACAGGATGGGGTTGCCCTTAAAACCCTTGAGGTCCATAGGGAAGTCCTTAAAAAATAGTTATATTGGCATAAATCATTGCTGCAAGGGAACTTTTTATTTTATTAGCTTTAATATTTTCAGATCATCAGTAGTCCATTTAGTTATTGGCAGTGTATCATATTCCAACCCTTAAAAAACAGTTATTAGCAGTGAATCATATCCCAAATCTTAAAAAACAAATACGCAAACCCATTTACAAAATACTACTTATCAAATATAATACTACTGATATAATAAAGTAAGGAGAAATGTTATGGGTAAAACAAAAATCACCAGAAAGGGACAAGTAACAATACCTAAGGAAATAAGGGACAAGCTTACTCTCAAGGAATCTGATAATCTGGAAGTCAAGATTGTGGGAAATTCTATAGTAATGGAAAAACTTGAACCTTTTGAATCATTGAGAGGATCAGTTAAAATGCCTGAAAAATATAAAAATATGAGCTGGGAAAAACTTGAAAAGCTTTCTCAGGCAGAGCATGCTAAAGAGGTGATTAATGAGTAGTATTGTATATGCTGATACCAATATATTTGTGAGATATCTGACTAATGAACCGGTAGATCTATCTGACAAAGTTTCCAAATTTTTTAAGGAACTTGAATCAGGAAAATACAAGTTATTTGTGTGTGATCTTGTTGTTTCTGAACTGGTTTATGTGCTGGAAAATGTTGTTGAAATGCCCAAAAAAGAAATTTGTGAAAAGGTAAAAATTTTGATGATTAAAAACAATATAATTCTGGAGAATACCCAAATTATTTTTAAGGCGTTGGATATCTATAGGGATTTGAATGTTAATTTTGTTGATGCGTATATTTATTGCCACTCAACTAAAAATGGAGTAAAAAAATATTTTTCTTTCGGTAATCATTTCAAGAAATTTAAAGATATTGAATTAATTTAATAAGAGAATTAATAAGATATACTAACTCTATTAAAAAATTTGATTTAGATATCTATTAAAAATTGGATAAATTTACTAAAGTAAATAAAATGAATGAAGATAAAGTCCATAAAAAATATATAGAAATTTTGCGGAATATGACACCACAGCAAAAGATAGACAAGATCTTTGAGCTCAATAAACTTGCGGATGATTTATTCAGAGCAGGCCTAAAAGAAAGATTTCCGAATTTAACTGAAGAAAAATTTAATAAGTTATATAAATCCAGAATAGAAAAATGCTACAACCGCAATTGTTAATTGAAGTAATAAACATACTCAATAAAAATAATATTGAATATATGCTAACTGGTTCTTTTGTATCCAGCCTTCAGGGAGAACCTCGCCTGACTCATGATATTGACTTAATAATCAATATAAGTCAAAACGAAGCGAATAAAATAATAAGTGTTTTTTCAAAAGATATATTCTATTTTGATGAGGACAATATTATCCATGCCATTAAAGATAAAACGCAATTTAATATTATTGCCATAGATGGCAGCGGGAAAATTGATTTCTGGTTATTAACAGAGAGTGAATTTGATAAATCCAGATTTGGTCGAAGAATTAAAAAGAGGTTTTTTAAAATAGATGTATTAGTGTCAACTCCGGAAGATACAATTATTGAAAAGTTATATTGGTCTGAATTATCAGGCAGTAGTCAGAAACAATTTACCGATGCTTTGAGGGTATTTGAAATACAGCATGATATTTTGGATATGGAATATATTAATTTTTGGGTAGAAAAATTACTTTTAAATGATATATTTATTAAATTAAAAAAAGAAGCGGAAAATATTTAAGATAATTTGCAGGATTAAATATTTATTACCACTTTTTTATTAAGAATTTTTATTAAGAATTTATGAGCAAAATTCTAAAAGGCAATAAATGAATAAAAAGATCAAAGTATTGATTTCCTTTGGCACAAGACCGGAAGGAATTAAGATGGCGCCGGTAATAAAGGAAATACAGAAAAACTCTGATAAATTTGATTTGACTCTCTGTTCAACCGGCCAGCATAAGGAAATGCTCAAGCAGGTTATAGATTTTTTTGAGCTGAAGCCTGATATAGAGTTAAGTGTCATGACTCAAAACCAGTCTTTAAGCATGCTATCATCAAAGATAATTGGAAGTATGGAGGAAGTTTTTGAAAAAACCTGCCCGGATATGGTCCTTGTCCAAGGGGACACAACAACTGCTTTTCTTACTGCCTTCATTGCATTTTATCAGAAAATAAAAATTGGCCATGTTGAAGCAGGTCTTAGGACATATAACAAATATAACCCGTTTCCTGAGGAAATAAACAGGCAGCTGGTCTCAAAAATTGCAGATCTCCATTTTGCTCCCACTAAAAATGCTTATGAAAATCTTGAAAAAGAAGGCATAGATAAAATTAAGATTATTTTAACTGGAAACACTGTTGTTGATGCTATCAACTGGGGGATAAATAAGATTGAAAATAAAAGCGAGAAGCAAAAATCTGAAGATGTAAGATATCTTGAAAATCTTCTTGATTTAAACAAAAAGATAATCCTGGTAACCATGCACAGAAGGGAATCATTTGGAGAAGAAATAAAAAATGTCTGCGAAGCCTTAAAGTTTATTTCACAAAAATATAAGAACGTCATCATTGTTTATCCGGTGCATTTAAATCCAAATGTTAGCGGACCGGCGGGTGAAATCCTTGGAAACATTGAAAATATTAAACTGATAAAACCGCTAAGCTATGAGCCTTTTCTCTGGCTAATGAGTAAATCTTATTTTATAATAACAGATTCCGGCGGGATTCAGGAGGAAGCGCCTACCTTAAAAAAACCTGTTCTGGTTATAAGGAAATTCACTGAAAGGGCAGAGTCAGTTGAGCTTGGAATATCCAAGCTTGTCGGAACTGATACTGAAGATATAATTAAAAACGCAAGTCTGCTTCTTGATAGTAAAGACGAATACAAGAAAATGGTTGCTGTTGTAAATCCTTATGGTGACGGCAAGGCTTCAGAGAAAATTACAGAAGCAATTCTGAATTATTTTTAAATGATATATTTATTAAATTGGGAAAAGAAGCAAAAAGCATTTAAGCGGCTTTGTCATAAAGAATTTCTAATAACACTTTTGACACTCTCCACGGCTAAAGCCGGGAGATTCTTAAGTGGTTAACGCCCTCTGTCCGTTTCCGTTTCGGGCAACCCTTAAGTTCGGGGCTGTGTCAAGTTTAAACTGACTAAAAGCGTGCGAGACAAGCTCACAAGCTCGGCAACAAAATATATTTTTGTTGCAAATTGGTTTAATCCAAACTTACAAGATTTTACATATTTCAAGATTTGGAAATATAACCGCATATCTTGTCAAAGAACTATTATTAATATAGCATAAAGTTTAAAAAAAATAAAGAGCAATTCATCCTCATGACTAAAGTCAGAGGCTTTCTTGCTTGAAGGTTTGTAAATTACAGATTTGGAGATAAATTGAAAATAGCACTGATAGGTTCAAACGGCCAGCTCGGAACTGATGTCATGAAATATTTTAAGGATAAGGGCGAAGATATGATCGGGCTTACCCAGGATGAAATTGATGTATGCTATCCAGATAAGTGTGGACCTGTCTTATTAAAAATAAAGCCTGATTTAGTTATAAATACTGCGGCTTTTCATCAGGTTGATTTGTGCGAAGAAGAAGGTGAATCTGCTTTTGCGGTAAATGCAGTGGGAGTTAAAAATTTATGCAATATATGCCTTGAACTTGATATACCGCTCATGCATTTCAGCACGGATTTTGTTTTTGGCGCAGACACAAAGAGAAGGAAGCCATATACTGAAGATGATTGTCCAGGCCCGATCAGTTTGTATGGAATTTCAAAACTTGCCGGAGAATATATAATCAGATATATGCTTAAAAAATACTATCTGATAAGGTCATGCGGGTTGTACGGACATGCAGGAAGCTTCGGGAAAGGCAGCAATTTTGTAGACCTGATGATTAAACTTGCAAAAGACGGCAAAAAAATAAAGGTTGTAGGTGACCAGGTTTTAACTCCGACAAGCACTAAAGACATCACTGAAAAGTTATATGAGCTTATCCAAACAAACAATTACGGATTGTATCACATGACAAGCACCGGAGAATGCTCATGGTATGATTTCGCACTTGAAATATTCAGGCTAGCAGGGTTGTTTCCCGATGTTTCTCCTATAACAAGTGAAGAATTTGCATCAAAGGCAAACAGGCCGGCTTATTCTGTTCTTGATAATAAAAATTTAAGGGCTGCCGGCATTAAAGATTTTCGCCACTGGAAAGAATCTCTAAAAAACTATATTGACTCAAGGTCGGCAAAATAAACCTGAACACTTAAAAGATTTAGTTTTTAAAATATTTTTATAATAAGTAATATTGTAAAATCTTTTTAATATTTAATTAAAGCATAAGTAAATTATGAAAATACTGGTTGTTAACTCTGGATCTACTTCCATAAAATTTAATCTTTATGAAATGCCCCAGGAAAGAACAATTGCAAATGGAAAGATTGAAAATATTGGAGAAGTAAATCCGCTTATAACTTTTAACTCACATAATTTTACGGAAATAAAACAACCTTGTGAGGTACCCGATCACAAAGTTGGGTTAAACCTGATAATTGACAAGCTTTCAAAACCACCGGTTTTGGCAATTAAAAATAAGGATGAAATTTCAGCAATCGGGCACAGGTATGTAAATGTCGGCGACAGAATTACAGACCATACCATCATAACTAAGGAAATCATAGATGAATTAAAAGACAGCCTGGATCTGGCTCCTCTTCATAACCCGCCAAACCTTATGGGCATAGAAGTAAGTTTTGAAGTTTTTAAGGATAAGCCAAATATAATTGTATTTGATAATATTTTTCATAAGGATATACCTTCAAAAGCGTATCTTTACGGTATTCCCTATGATTATTATGAAAAATACAGGATAAGAAAGTATGGATTCCATGGAATTGCTTATACTTATATGGTTTCAAGGGTTTCTGAGCTTTTAGGAGTAGATTATAAAAAGATGAAAATCGTTGCAATAATGCTTGGAGGAGGTTCATCTATTACTGCAATCAGAAATGGCATGACAGTAGACACTTCCATGGGATTTACTCCAGCAGAAGGACTTTTCATGTCTACAAGAAGCGGCGATATGGACCCGGCAATCATAGGATATCTTATGAAAAAGGAAAATTTAAACCCTGCAGAAATAGATGAAATAATCAACCAGAAGTCAGGATTACTGGGGCTTTCAAGAAAATATACAAATTTTCTTGATATTGTAAATGGCGTTTTTACTGGAGACGCAGACTGCATAAGAGCTTTTGATTCTTATACTTATAGAATTAAGAAATATATAGGTTCTTATGCTGCAGCAATGGATGGGCTTGACCTGATAATTTTCGGAGGTGGAATTGGTGAGAATTCTCCAATAACCAGAAAAGCGATTCTGGATGATATGGATTATTTCGCAATAAAAGTCGATCATGATAAAAATGACAATCTGGTTGGTGAGCAGATTATTTCCAGCAATGATTCTAAAGTGCCGGTAGTTGTTGTAAGAGTTGATGAGGAAATAATTATTGCAAGAATAACGTATAATTTAGTTAAAGCATGAAGTTTATAAGAAATATTATAAATATTAAAAAAGTTGATAATTGGAGGCAGACATGAAAGATGTTACTTTCGGAGTAATAGTAGGAACAAGAGGATTTTTTAATCCTGTTCTTGCCAGAGAGGGTAGAAAAGAAATTGTGGCTCTACTTGACAAGCTTGGCTATAAATATGTAATCGTTGGCGAAAATGATACTAAGTACGGTGTAGTTGAAACAGTTGAAGATGCAAAGAAATGCGCAAAATTGTTCAGAGATAATTATGAAAAGATAGACGGAATCATAGTTAGCCTTCCAAATTTTGGAGACGAAATTGGAGTTGTTCAAACATTAAACCTTGCAAAACTTGATCTTCCTGTCATGGTACAGGCTTGTGATGATGATTTAAACAGGATGGATGTTGAGCATAGAAGAGATTCATTCTGCGGAAAACTGTCTGTATGCAACAACCTTTACCAGTACAAGATTAAATTTACCAATACCACTTTTCATACCTGCCCGATAAATAGCAGGGAATTTGAAAATGATATCAAATTTTTTGCTAAAGTATGCAAGGCGAATTGCTTCATTTAAAAAGTATCCCAAATGGTATCGTTGCGTCATTTAAAAAAGTATCTGAAAATAATTTAATAAAACGGGTAAAACTCCCTATATTTAAAGAGTAAAATCTACATCTTTTAAATATAGGGGGTGAAAAGGATGCTAAATATGAGGCACAAGAAAGCAATAACAGCAGAAGTTGGCAATAGATATATAAAGGCAACTAAAAAAGATAAGAATAAAATTTTAGATGAATTTAGCGCTACCACAAATTATAACAGAGTTTATGCAGCAAGAATCTTAAGGCTTAGTCCTGGAAAGATGTTAGGATATAGCAAAATAAATGGCAGAAAAGTTAAGTATGTAATAGGAAAAGCCAGGAAAACTAAAAGAGTAAGGAATAAAATTTACACATACGATGTATTTTTAGCATTAAAAAAAATCTGGACAATCTTTGATTTTATCTGCAGCAAAAGACTTAAACCATTTATGGCAGAAGCAGTAAAGAAATTACAAAAGCATAAAGAAATAGATATTTTACCTTCAGTAAAAGAAAAACTGCTATCTGTCTCTGCCTCAACTATAGACAGGTTACTTAAGCCTGAAAAGGACAGATACAAATTAGGCAAGGGCAGAAAAGGAACAAAGCCAGGAACACTTCTTAAAAAAGCAATACCAATAAGGACTTTTTCAGACTGGAATGAGAAAAAACCAGGATACCTTGAAGCAGATTTGGTTGGTCATGATGGAGGAAACGCGTCAGGAGACTATGCACAGAGCTTAAATTTTGTAGATGTTTTAACAGGATGGGATGAGAGCGCAGCATGTATAAATAAGGCGCAGGTACATGTATTTGAAGCAATTAAAACTGCATCAGAATCAATTCCATTTAAAGTACTGGGAATTGATTCTGATAATGGATCAGAATTTATCAATGCCCAAATGCTAAGGTACTGCATAGAAAACAGGATTACTTTTACAAGATCAAGAGCTTATAAGAAAAATGACAGCTGTTTTGTTGAACAAAAAAACTATTCTGTTGTAAGAAGAGCAGTTGGGTATTTAAGATATGACACAAAACAGGAGGTTGATATTTTAAATGAGCTCTACATATATTTAGGCCAATACACTAATTTTTTTATGCCTGTTGTAAAGCTTGTATTAAAGACAAGGAAAGGAAGTAAAGTTACTAAAAAATATGACGAGGCAAAAACTCCATACAGAAGAGTTCTTAAGTGCATTGATATTGATGATAAAATAAAGGAAAAACTTAAACAAAACTATGACAGCTTAAATCCGGCTGAGCTTAAAAGAAAAATATCAGGCCTGCAGGACAGGTTACTTAAGTTAAATGCTTTAAAACAGAAAGCAGGAAAGGAAGCTACTTTAGATGAGGGGCCTTATGGGTATATCTATACCTAATATATCCACTCTTGTTTCATATAGATTTTTATATGACGCAACGAATATGCTTTCATATACTTTGTTAGATGACGTAGCAGGACCTTAGTTGTTCTTTGATAAATTAATAATATTTCAAGTGTGGATTATCTGTTAAGATTTTGCTCCTATGTGACAGAATTAATAAAAAAGAGCTAAAAGCATGGCAGATCAACTTCACAAAAAATTCACAAGTGCACAAATTGTAATCTCTAAGCAAAAGCTGCATAATCTAAATAAAATATTACAGTTACAGCTGTATGTCAGGGATTTACTAAAAAATAAATATAATGTATCACTTCCGGCAGTAATAGACAGGGCTAAAAGATTGTAAATTCTACGGCAGAAAGAAAAAGCCAAAAGCTAAACTAGCAGCAGGTTTTAACCAGTTGTATTGGAGAACTTCTCCTGCCATGACAGCTCACACCACAGGTGGAGCCCGTATGCACAGGATAAGTGGTACCTTATACCACTCCTAATGATTGCTTAAACAAAGATACTTTACGGGGATTTTTTAGAGAGTAGGACAATCTTAAGCTCATAATTGAAAGTGCACTAACAAACCACCTTAATATGGTACTGCGTACTTCCTTCTACGTAAGCAGCCACTTAAATCTTTTAGATTTGTTTAAGCAAAGAGAGCGCCTCTTAAAGAAAGCATATAAAAGTAACAGATGAAGACAATCATTTAAGTTTAAGCAGGTTTTATCTGATCCTGGCATAACTTTCACCCCGGGCAAAAGGTAAGATTAAACGTCCATATTTCTGGCTTTAAGGACAGGATAGTACGTACCTGTGCAAGGAGAAGGCATAAAAGATATATCTGTTGCAAGACAAGTACCGGTTTGGCAACTAAAAAGGTATAACAGTTATCAAATTCACAGCATAACTGGAGAAATTCCTGATGAAAGAAGAGCCCCTGATGAGAAAAGATCTCTGTTTAGAGAATTTATAGTACCTTCTTACGTTTATTTTAAGCAAAGGATATATTGGTCCTGCGTACAGAAAGAATGGTAAATTCATATAGAAAGATTTTCATTAGCAAACTTGAGCTTTCTGTATCAGGAGTACCCTCAAGGGAAAGAGTGATCTTAAGAATTGTCCCTTAATAAAAAATCAGGACTTGACGATATTAGGTTTGGCTATGATAAAAAACTTGCTGGAATTGCCAGAGCTAAAAATGAGGATTTAAATATTTACAATTTCCAGTTGAAATATTTAAGTCCACTTTTAACTTTTAAATGACATAAAGGGTTAAAATATATAACAGAAGAGATTTAAATGGTCCTGTAGAATCGGTTTAGAGCCGCAACAATAGGCTGGCAATATATAAGTATGCTATTAATTAAAACAGGAAGAAGAAAATAATGGACTAAAATATATTAATTTTTTGCATTAAGTGACGCAGTTTTCAATTGAAATTATCTATATTTTCCGATTATAAAAAACAGAAGTAAAGTTACTAAAAAATATGACGAGGCTAAAACTCCATTTAGAAGAGTTCTTGAATGCCAATATATTGATGATAAAATAAAGGTAAAGCTTAAAAGACAGTATGACATCCTAAATCCGGCAGAGCTTAAAAGAAA
>JAPLCN010000066.1 GCA_026392215.1 Actinomycetota bacterium
AGCACCTGCGATTGCATAAACCCACATTCTGGATCTTTTTGTATACCTGCATAGACCTCACCAAAATAACGGTGGTAACTATAACTATCAATTCCCAGTTTCATTTTTCCCCTCGCTTATTTTTTAATAATATTTATTTCTTTTCTAAGCAGCTTTACCCAATCTTTTATATTATTAGGATTTTTTCCTATTGTATGGTTGTCTTTCATTATGATTTCAGTAACACAATTTTTTGTAACTTCTAAATACTGTTTTATATTTTTTGTCACATTTTCTAAATCAATCTTTGGCACAGCAAGCTGCGCAGGATTTGGCTTTAATGAATAGATATATTTGTCTCCCAGTAAATCAGCCATTTTTCTACTATCAGACCAGGGTGACACTGATACTCTCCTTAAATTAGGGATTTTCTTTATTATTTCCCACCTTTTTTCCAGCGGTTCACAGCATCCATAACAATTAATTCCAAATTTTTCTAAAATTGGTAATTGATATTTAAAAACAAATTCCTCAAACATCATTGGTGATATTTGACCAGTTTCCTGGCTTTCACCAAATCCCCATAATTCATTTAATTTAACATTATTCTTTTTCTTAGATGGCAGCTCTTCGGTATATCCAAAGCCGCCGGATCCAACATAAGAGGATGTGTTAAGTGATAATAAATTATTTTTTTCCAAATAATTTAATTTTTCTATAGTTCCTTCCTGTATTTTGTTCATTAAATTATGAATCAGTCCGGGATTGTCAAGCATATCGTACATTATTTGTTCAAGCCCTCTTAGCAGTGCCAGGTCTAAGGTCAAACCCAGGCTCCACCACCATACACCCCTTATTCTAACTTCCAAAACATTTTTAAAAATATCTTTTGCTAGACTGAGAGTTTGGTCTGTAGTATTGAAATCAATATTTAATCGGGGCATTTTTATTCTATTTAAATCTTCGTAATCTCTTATCGGTGCATCCCATGTACAAGCCCCGCTTGAATTTTTCCTGTTAATTTTTGTTTCTATTCCCCAGCCACTGTCATCATATGTATACCCAATCTCAAACCTTGGTTCGATTACTTTATCATCACGGATTTCTTCTGCCCAAAATATTTCTTTTCTTAAAACTAATTCCCATTTTTTAGCCAGTTCGTCTTCGCATTGAATTTCTTTATCAGTGATTATTTCATTCCATCCATTTTCAGGATCACAGAAAATAACCGGTACTTTTGTTTTTAAAGAGTTATGTTTAGACCACAAATCTCTTTTCTCGCTTTCAAATGGCCTGTCTGCCAGAATTGCAACTTTTTCTGCCAGTCTTTGAAGGATATCTTTATCCTTTTTATTTATATAAACTTTTGCTTTTTCTCCAGCAGTAAACCTAGGCGTACTGCCATAGTCTGAAACATCCCATAATCCTGACTTACTAAAAAACATACGATCCAATCTTTCCCGATTTTAATTTGTTTTGTATATCCTTGAAGCATATCTCACCACATCAAATGCATCTTTGCCATAAAAATCTGCACCTATCTTTTTTCTGACCAATTCACTCGTAGCGGCTCCACCAACCATTATGGATACCTTTTCACGCATTCCTTCAGCTCACTTTCCGCAACCTTCGAGCTAAAACTCTTTGATTTATTAAATTTTAACAAAAAATATAGCAGTAATCAATTATGATTAATTGCCATATGAATGATTAATGATTTAATATTTTTATATATCAGATATAATATCAGTTTATTAATTTAAACATGCTTCAATATTGGTTTAATTTAAGTAAGAAAATTTAAAAATTAGAAATTCATTTAGATTTTTTTAGCGGAAAGGGTTAATTTAACAATGACAAACTTAAGAATTTTTGATGCAGCAGGGTTTGGAATAACCACATTAGATTATATATGTACTACAGACAGACTTGCAAATTATCAGAGGAATTCAACAATCAAAGATGTTAAATTCTTAGGGGGCGGTTGTGTCTCAACTGCATTGGTAGCTTTAAACAGGCTGGGAGGAAATTCTTCACTGATAACCTTACTTGGAGATGACTTGGTCGCAGAAGAAGTGTTAAAAGGTTTAGAAGAAGAAAAAATAGATTGCAGCGGTGTTGGTTTTGAAAAAGGCCAATTAACTACTTTCAGTTTTATACAAGTCAGTGATAAGTATGGTAAAAGAGCAATTTCATATTTTCCAGGTTCCGGAGGTATGCTAAAGTTTAATGAAAAAGCTAAAGAGATTATAAAAAAAAGCAAAATCCTTCTTTTAGACGGATTATTACTTGATGAAAATATAGAAGCTGCGAAGTTTGCCCGTAAAAATGGTGTCAAAGTAATGCTTGACTGTAATGTATTAAAGAATGGTACTGATCAATTACTTTCTCATGTTGATTATTTAATTACTTCAGAATCCTTTCTTTATGATTATTCCAAAACCAGGGATATAAAAAATGCTATAAAAAAATTAAATAATGACTATAATCCGGAAGTACTGGTCACTACATTAGGCAGAAAAGGATCCGTTACCTTGATAAATGATGAGATTAAACAAATAAAAGTATTTGATGTGAAGGTGAAGGACACTACAGGGTGTGGAGATGTTTACCACGGTGCTTTTCTACTTGGTCTTCTTCGGAAGTGGAACATTGAGGATATAATGACTTTTGCCACAGCGGTATCTTCGATTAAATGCATGCATTATGGCGGAAGGCCCGGTATCCCTAATTTTGAAAAAACCATTGAATTTCTTAAGGATTTTGGGATCGATACAAAGAAATATTGTTAATAATTTATATATTGAAGTTTCTCCTTTATTCATGTATTGTAACTATTAATAACAAATTATAACTTTATATAAAATATTTCCTAATGATATTGATTACTACACTTAATCCATGTATTGATAAAACTATATATATTAAAAATAACTTTTTGGGAAAAATAATAAAAGCGGAAAAAGTAAAGTCTATTGCAGGTGGAAAAGGCAATAATGTTGCCAGGGTCCTTAACAACCTTGGTGTTAAAAATATCTCTTTAAATTTTTTTGTTGGTTATTATGGAGAAATTATCAAAGAATTATTAGATAAAGATAAAATCAATTACGAATTTGTAAAAATAAAAGAAAGTTCCCGCAGTGTTATTACTCTACTTGAAGATAATCTTAGACAAACTGCATATGTAGAAACAAGCCCGGAGGTAAGCACTTTTGAAAAAAATGAAATGCTGCATTTGTTTGAAAATAACATTATTAAAAACAAAAACGAGATTAAATTAATAATTATTTCAGGAAGCGCGCCTTTAGGGGACTGCATGGATATATATAAAAAAATGATCAAAATTGCCAGGGATAATGGAATAAAGACTATTTTAGATGCGAGCGGCAGAGCATTTAAATCAGGTATTGATGAGGAACCTTTTATGATAAAACCAAATTTATCCGAATTAGAAGATATTCTTGATAAAAAATTTGGCTTTAAGTCAAATAAAGAAAAAGAATTACTGCCATTATTTAAAGAGTTAAGTAAAAAGATTGAAATTATAATTTTAACATTGGGAAAACACGGAGCCATGGCTTTCATTAACAATA
>JAPLCN010000161.1 GCA_026392215.1 Actinomycetota bacterium
CCCCCTGCCATATTAATGCAGCTTTATTCCTTCTCCAGCTATTAAGATGCCTGTCGATACAATTATAAGAAACATTAAGTTTCCAATCAGAAAAATATCTCAAGTATGGTTTTTCTGAAGTTCCGATATCTGAAAAATCATAATCCATAACTTCTTTTCCTATAACAAACCAATCAATGTTTTCCTTTGCCTGCTTTTCCCAAAATATTTTAGGATTTTCTATAGATTCCTTATACAATCTTTCGTACTCAACATAATTCTTTATATATGCCATTTTACTTAATTCTTTAGTGGGATAAAAAATTTTTTCATCTTTCGTCATAGATGTGATTTTTCTAATCATATTTAAAACCTCAGACTAAAATTAAAATATTAATAAATTTTATAAATTTTAATTGTAACATTTTATACAAACACTAACAATATATATTCTATTTATTATATGTATAATATTGAATTAGTATTAATATAGGTAACATTTGTTACAAATTTTTACATGATCTGAAAATAAATATCAAATCTTCGCAGGATATTTAATACTCTTTTGAGAATATTTTTTAAATCTCAATCAAATTAATAATTTCCTGACCGTATAAACTAAAATAGTTTTTATAATATCCGATTTTAAATAATGTGAAGCGCTTCTATCAAACAGGACTCTGATATTTGCCTCAAATTCATCATCTTTTTCATCAAGAATAAGTAATATTGGGAATCTTTTAAACGGGTAGATAACTCCGGCAAATTTAAAATTTAGATTTTTTTCTCCTCCAAATTTAAGAATATTTTCAATGAATTTTTCTCCACTGTTTTCATATTTTTTTTCAATTGGTTTTAATACCCCCGGAATAGTACTTGCATAAAAAAGACCATCCGGAAGTTCCCTGTATGAAATCCATTCCTTTGCAAGTGGTGTACCATCAGCGGTTAAAATAAAATGGAGGATAATAGCAGACGAAAATAAATCAAGCTCTTCTAATTTTTTTAAGTTAAAATTATGAAATTGCTTTTTTGCAATAGATTTTTTACTGATACTTTTTTCAGAGTAAATATCAGTTTTTATATTAGTACCGGCATTCATATCATCCAGGTTTTTAGCGGATATAATAGATATTTTTCTGTTAATGAGATCTATCAGCACGTATTTTTCAAAAAAACTCAGCAGGAATTTATCCTTATCATATATTTCTGCGCCTGATTTATTTGCTATGTCAGCAATATTTTTATTTAAAAGTTCAGAAAATGATATTTCATAGTTTTTTTCAAAAATCTCATAATTTCTGTTTAAATCTTCGTTTGTTTTTGAATTATGGTTATCCATAAAGTAATTATTCCCTGTTTATTTTATCCAGGCAAAAATTTTTAATTTCTCTTTTTAATAAATAAAAAAATTATAAATAAAATCTGTATTAAAAAAAAGATTTTTATTTAAACTTTTAATTAACCTCACCAGATAACCTTGATTTTGTGTTAAACAAAAATAAATTTATGTTGTCGAAAAAATCTTTTATATAAGTTAAAATAGAAAAAGTTATTTTAAGGAGTTGAGATATAAATGCCGAAATTTAAAGCTGGCTGTCCTGGACAGAACGCAGCATATCTTAAGGATTTTAATACCAATATGGCACTTTGTCCTAAATGTGGCTATGAAGTAGAGTTTTTTTCAGATGAAAAAAAGATAAAATGCCCGAAATGCCACAATAATGTCTTTAAAATAAATCCTGAGATAATAAAATATAAAAATGGGAAAATAATATTTAGTGGTTTAGAAAAAACTTGCCTTGACTGGTGTGGAGGTTGCCTGGATAAAAAAGATTACCAGGATATTTTAGAAAATAATGAAAGAATAGACAGGAAAAAGGAAGATTTCAAAATACTTATTGATTCAGTTGATAAGAAGGACTCAGATGTTGTTGAGTTCTTAATTGAAGCTTTTCAAAAAAGTATAAACCATACAAAATTAATAGATCAGAAGGTATTTGAAATACTCAAAAGAAAAAAACCTGATTTGTTTATAAAAGTCAGAAACTATTATTTAAATTTCTTAAATACCAGCTAATATGAGTTATAGAAAAAAACTTACAGTAAAATTTTTTCCAGGCGAAAAAATCATTGAAGTTCCAAAGGATTACAATTTAAAGCAGGCAATACTTGAAAGCGGCTTAGATATTGAATCTACCTGTGGTGGAGTCGGAACTTGTGGAAGATGTAAAGTCCAGGTAAAAAGTGGCCATGTTTATGCAAAAGGAAATAAATTTATAAGCGATGATGAAAAGAAGAAAGGGTTTGTTTTATCATGCCAGAGTAAAATAAAAGAGAATATTGTAGTGTTGATTCCTGAGAAAACAAAAGCAAAGGGGAAAATTGAAAAAGGAAAATTCGAAATAGGTAAAGGTAAATTATACAGTGGTATTAATACAGACGAATTGGCTGCTGCAGAAATAAAACCATGGATAATAAAAGAAAAAATTACTGTGGAAAAACCCACACTGGATAGCAATACAAATGACCTGTACAGGCTTGAAAAGAGTATAAGAAACAATTTTAAATTAGAAAATATATCTTTTCCTATAAGTGTTATAAGAAAGTTGCCATATACTTTAAGAGATAATAACTGGGAGATTGTCATAATTCTGGATAAAATTACGAACACTCTGGTAAATATCCAATCGGTTAATAAAGAGAAAAAGATTTTTGGTTTCGCAATTGATATTGGAACTACGACGCTTGTGATATATCTTGTGGATTTAACCACGGGGGAAGTTATAGGAACTGCTTCTGAATATAACCCGCAGATAAAATTTGGAGAGGATATAATCAGCAGGATTGTATACACATTAAAAAATGATGGCTTGAAAAGATTAAGAGATGTTTTGCTGGATTTAATAAATAAAATGGTATTGGCACTACTTAAAAGTTCAAATATTGATGAAGAGGATGTTGTTTCCATGATGGTTGCCGGTAACTCAACAATGATGCACATTTTTTATGGAGTTCCACCAAGATTTATAAGAGAAGTGCCGTATGTTACTGTAACTAACAAATTCCCGGGCACTTCTGCTCCAGAACTGGATCTGAAGTACATCAAAAATGCTGCAGTCTACAGTATTGAAGGTGTGGCAAGTTATTTAGGTGGAGATATATCATCTGGAGTTTTAGCCACAAATATGGCAAAAAGAAAAGAAATTACTTTATTTCTTGACCTTGGCACAAATGGTGAGCTTGTAGTAGGGAATTGTGATTGGATGGTTGGCTGTTCATGTTCGGCAGGCCCTGCTTTTGAAGGCGGCGGTGTGAAATGCGGTATCAGAGCTGTAGATGGCGCTATTGAAAAAGTTGTTATTGATCAAAATACATATAAATGTTTTTTCAAAACAATTGGACAAGGCAAACCAGTTGGGATTTGCGGTTCGGGACTGATTGATTTAATAAGTGAAATGTTTTTAAGAGGCGTTATAGACAGGAGAGGTAAATTCGAAAAAGGTATTAAAAATCCTTTCTTAAAATACACGGAAGATGAGTATATATATGTTGTAGCGGAGGCAGGAGAAAGTGGAACCGGTAAAGATATTTTTATAAGTGAAGTTGATATTGATAATTTGATGAGGGCAAAGGCTGCAGTTTATGCTGGAATAAAAACTCTCCTTGAAGAAGTTGATTTAAATATTAAAGACATTGATAAAGTCTATATAGCGGGAGGACTTGGAAAAAATATTAATGTTCAAAGCGCAATAATAATTGGGATGCTGCCGGATATAAATATTAAAAAATATTATTTTCTCGGTAATACTTCAGTTACAGGAGCATATTTATGTTTGCTTTCAGAGCATAAGTATAAACTGGCTGAAGAAATAGCAAACAACATAACTTATATAGAACTAAGTGTGAATATGAAATTTATGGACAGGTATGTTGCAGGATTGTTTCTTCCATACACAGATCTGAAGGATTTTCCAAATGTGGAATCATTATTTTACTCTTATTAAATCCGATTTTTTTAATCTAAATAACTGTGATTTATTTTATATCTATTATTTATTTTTAGTTTGTGATAATTCCTTAAGTTCTTTAATTATTTACCATTTTTTTAAAAAAATTAAATGTTGTTTTTTTAAAAAAATGGTAAAATGTAAAAAATGTAACCCATGTTACATTGTCGTTACCAAGTAGAAATAGCATTAACTTTTAGAAGGAGGTAGATTATGACTTTTCAGGTACCAAAGGATGCATATTCTGGAAAAATCAATACAATGACTCTTGGAAAAGACAAAACTACAGCTATTATCGGTGGAGAAGAAGTGCTGCCATTTTACAGCTTTGAGGGCAAAATAGATAATAAGCCTATTATTGCAATGGATGTTTATGATAGAAAACCTGAGAATTGGCCGGAATTCCTTTTGAGCTATTTTGATGATGTTGCAGATGATCCTGTAAAATGGGCCAGAAAGTGTATAAGTGAATTTGGAGCAGATGCAATATGCCTGCATCTGACGAAGGTAAATCCTGATATTGGGACGATGACCCCTGAACAGGCGGCCCAATTAACAAAAAGTTTAAGAGAGTCTATAGATAAACCACTTATTGTATATGCTGATGCACCACTGGAAATAGTCGCAGAAGTAATGAAAAAAATATCTGAAAAGAATGTAGAGAGCAACATACTTCTAGGATGGGTAGAGGATGATAACTATAAAACGTTGGCAGCTTCGACAATTGGATATAAAAATAATCTAATTGCTCTAAGTCCTCTTGATGTAAATATGGCAAAACAACTAAACATACTTCTTACTCAACTGGGGCTTCCTGCAGGCAGGATTATTATGGATCCTTCAAGTTCAGGTTTAGGGTACGGCATTGAGTACTGCTTTTCTGCTATGGAGAGGTTAAAAATTGCGGCACTTCTTCAGGACGATAAAATGACACAAATGCCTATAATTAATAATATTGCGACCGAAATATGGAAAGTAAAAGAAGTTAAAGAAAGCGAGGAAAATTATCCTGAATGGGGTAATGCTGAAGAAAGGGGAATTAACTGGGAAACCATATCAGTTATGTGCATGCTTCTTTCAGGTTCAAATATTGTGACGATGATACATCCGAAATCAGTTAAGGTGATAAAAGAATTAATTAGTGAGTTGTTATAAAAATAATAAAAATAAAATATTAAAAAGGATAGATCCTGATGGATAATAATAAGGAGTTTGGCGACCTGAGCAGCGACGAAGCAGTATGTAAAATACTTGAAAGCATGGATGAAGAGATTTCAACAGTATTTAGCCGCTCCCAATCTTTAAAGCCATGCCCTATTGGCAGCAGCGAGTCTGGAATATGTTGCAAGAATTGTTCTATGGGTCCTTGCAGAGTCATGGAAGAAACCGCAGGCCTTTGCGGAGCTACTTTGGGAACAATCGCAGCAAGAAACTTAGCAAGACACATTGCTGCGGGCACTGCTGCACACTCTGACCACGGAAGAGACATGGCTCATTTACTTGCATTAACTTCAGAAGGCAAAGCAGAGGGTTTGAAAATTAAAGATGATCTCAAGCTTTTTAATTTCGCTAAAAACCTTGGTGTAAAAACTGGTGATAAAAGTGTTAATGAGATAGCCGGGGAAGCGGCAGAAAAAGCGATGTCTTTATTTGGCCAGCAGAGTGGAGAAATTGATTTAATGAGACTGGCGCCGAAAAAAAGACAGGAGATATGGAGAAAACACAAAGTTATGCCAAGAGGAATTGACAGGGAAGTTGTTGAAATGATGCATAGGACCAATATGGGAGTTGACCAGGACCCGGAAAACATTCTCGATCAGGCAGTCCGCACAGCTTTAGCAGATGGATGGGGCGGCTCCATGATTGGTACTGACATTACCGATATTTTATTTACAACTCCTGTTCCACTTGCAGCCAAAACTAATCTGGGAATGCTGAAGGAAGACGAGGTTAATGTAGTCATACATGGCCATGAGCCGACTCTATCGGAAATTATTGCAGAGCTTTCAGATGAAAATGAGCTAGTGGAATATGCAAAAAGTAAAGGCGCTAAAGGTATAAATGTTGTAGGGATTTGTTGTAGTGCAAACGAAGTCCTGATGAGGCAGGGTATAGCTCCGATAGGAAATTTTCTTTCACAAGAAATGGCGATAATGACAGGAGCCGTTGAACTCATGGTTGTAGATATACAGTGCATAATGCAGTCTCTTGGTGAACTTGTAAAGAAATATCATACAAAACTTATAACTTCTTCGCCAAAAGCTAAAATACCCGGGGCTATTCATATGGAATTCCAGGAAGTAAACGGCACTGCCCTTGCTAAAGAAATAATAAAAATGGCAATAGATAATTTCCAGAACAGAAAACATAAGGTTTGCATTCCTGAAATCAGCTCAGAACTTGTTGCAGGATTTTCACATGAATACATAAGATACATGCTTGGAGGACGGTTCAGGGAATCTTTCAGGCCGTTAAATGATGCAATAATTGATGGAAGAATTCAGGGAATTGTGGCAATTGTTGGATGCAACAATGCAAGAATCTGCCAGGATAAATATCATAATTATCTTGCAAAGGAATTTATTAAAAGAGATTACCTGGTTGTTTCAACAGGGTGCGGCGCGCTTTCCCTGGCAAAATGCGGCATTATGGTTCCTGAAGCAATGGAAGAGGCAGGACCGGGCTTGAGGTCAATCTGTGAAGCAGTCGGGATTCCGCCCATTCTTCATCTTGGTTCCTGTGTTGATAACTCAAGGATTCTAACTATTGCATCAGAAATTGTAAGCGAGGGTGGCCTTGGTGAAGATATCAGTGATTTGCCTGCAGCAGGAATTGCACCTGAATGGATGAGTGAGAAAGCTTTATCAATCGGCACTTACTTTGCTGCCTCAGGTGTATATGTTGCTTTTAGCGGCCAGCCAATACCTGTAGAGTCAAGCATTGAAGTTAAAAATATAATGACTTCCGGTTGGCAGCAAAAATATGGTGGACAACTTGAATATATTGCAGATATTGATGAATTGCTGGAAAAGGTAATAAATGTTATTCAGGATAAAAGAAAAGCATTAAAGATTGATACTAAAAAAGAAAGAGTACTTATGGACATGGAAGCAAGGAGGGCATTAACAAATGTCTAAAATAATTGCTACAAGTGCAATAAAGGGTGCTTATAAAATAATTGAGAGAGCAGG
>JAPLCN010000057.1 GCA_026392215.1 Actinomycetota bacterium
TAGTAAAATTGCTTATAAATATTCTATCCTCATTAAATGGCTCTCCATTGATTTCAATCCAGCTATGACCTGTCAGCACACCTTTTTTTTTACTGACTCCGGTTATAAGCGAAGCCTTGATATTATTTCTGCTGCATAACTGATATAAAATAAGACTTCTGATAATGCATGGATTGGAATCTTTAAAAACCTTTATAAGGAAAAAGGATGATGCTTTATAAAATTTATTTAATTTTTTAATAAATAATTCATCCGCTGATGCAGCGAAATTGTTTCCCCCAAATGCAGATAACATGGAGTTAAATCCTACACTGTTTACCAATCGTCTGAAGTGGATTATATTAAATGGGACTATTAAAAAAATATAAAAATCTTTTGGTAAGGAAAAACTTTTAAACTTCAATTTATAATAATTTATTTTTCCGGTTTATAATGCTTATTGTTTAGAATAATTTTTTTTTCACTCAATTCAGAAACCAGGGATACCACATCTTGCTTGAAGGTATCATACTCCACATCATATTTGTCCAGTAAAAAATCCACTATAACTTCAATCTCCATTCCTTTGCAGATACAATTAAATATTTCTGTACCAACTGTATTTAGCGAAAAATAATCTCCAGTTTCTTTATTTAATAAAACAGTTTCCCCTTGGATTTCCCGTGCAACTATTTTGTCATTTACTATCATAAATTTCCCTAAAAATTTTATAGAGCTTTTTCTGGTTTCACAAACTTATAAAAAATATTTGTTCCTATCCAGTGTCACAGTATAGCAAAATAGGTATAGCAATAAAAGATGAGTATATTGTTGTTCTTTGTTTACCTCTTCTGTTTATGATATTAATAATGGAAGCAGAATCTCACGCCAATCTTCTATTGAACCGTTCACGCCATTAATTTCAAGTCCCTTATCGTCGTAGTATATTTCTAACTTTTCATTACAGCAACCACATTTTAGGAGGTATCGGGGTGCTTTCTTGCCCGAACCTTTTTTATGATATATTCTTATTTCGGGTTGTTCAAAGCGTTCAGTATTGTAATATCTATTTTTTCTCTCTGATATTTTCATTTTGTGTCACGTTTTTAATTTGCACCAATAGGAATTTTTGTCTTTTTACCTGTGGTAGTGTCAGTGAAAATCAATTCATTATTTTGTGACTGAAGCTGCTCATTTGCATTTAAAAGTTCGATTCCGTATATCTTACCATCAGGAGAAATATCTATATTAACTTCATCACTTAACCTTATAGTTTCTACTTGGGCAGTTTTTTTCTGAATTTTTATATAAGCAATGTTATATTTATTATCAAAACTAATTTCCATTTTTACCTCCGTTAAATTATCTAAAAATATTTTACAATAACAGTCAGAATAATTAAATCTTTCCCTTCTTTAACAGTATAAACTTCAAGCTGTTTTATATTATAAAATTTTCCTAACCAATTTTTATTAAAAATAAAATTTCTTCTAAAACCTATTCTTCCAAATTTTGCAGTAAATTTTTCACCAGTTTCAACAGTTAGTTTGATTTCTTCTTCAGTAGCTCCTCTTTCCTTCATTCTTGATTTTGAATGGTTATCTGATTCTAATAATTTACTTATTAGATTTTGTAAAGTCTTAAATCTAATATTGCTTTTTTATCCTAACCCAGTACCATAACTTAATTAAATGGACTCCGGTTTTGAAAATTCTTTTAAAATTAAAAAATTGGGATTTGCCGCTTACTCTATAATAATGTGTAACAGGAACTTCTACAAACCTTGCACCTCTTGCTGTAAATTTGCTTATCATTTCCACACAAACAACTCCACTACTATATTTAAGATCAAGATTATCAAAAAGGCTTCTTCTTATTAAACGGAAATCACAATCCACGTCTTTTATTTTAAATTTAAACATTATTTTTGTAGTGTAATGATACAGCCTTCCAATTATCTTTCTGTAAAAAGGATCCTGGCGGGATATTTTATAGCCATTTACGATATCAACATCATCATTCATCTTTTCAACCAGTTGTTCAAGTTCAAGAGGATTATACTGGGCATCCCCGTCAGTATAAAAAATAAGCTCATATTTAGCGTTATAAAAACCGGATTTTAATGCTCCGCCATATCCTTTGTTTTGCTCATGGGTAATTACCCTCAAATTATTAATTTTTAATGCAAGTTCTTCAAGTACTTTTTTAGTGAGGCTGTTTGAACCATCATCAACCAAAATTATCTCATATTCTCCGGCAACTTTTTTAAGTGCGCTTTCAGCCAGTAGTGCCATCGTTGGGATAGTCCCCCAGTCATTATATACAGGGAAAAAAGCAGATATTGAATATTTTTTGTTTTCCATTAACTAAGTTATTTTGGCTTTCGGGTTTACAAACCAATTTTAGCTAAAAAATTAATACCGTTATGGTATCGAAACTTCTTGTTCTTTGAAAACGCTGGAAATGGAGTTGAGAACAAAGTCTTTTGCATCGAGTATTTCGAGGAGCACAGGCTCACCATCTTTGGAAAAATGGATGATCATCTGTCCTTCTTCCTCGGCATAATCGATCTGTTTTTCTGAAAGCTCGATAAGAAGCACGTCTACATCTCTACTGTATTTAATCCTTCTCATACCGTGATCTCCTTCCCGGATAAACGGTTATTATCAAATTTTTCTCCTGCTTTATTTCATAAACAACCCTGAGAACATGAGTGTCATCCAAGTTTCTTTGGGCAATTAACCTGTCTTTATAGCCTGCCTCTATTTTATCAGGAAATCTGATAACGTCTTCAACAATTTCTTTTGAAAGGTTAAAGCTATGCAACTTCAATATCTCAATTTTAAGTAATGAATGCGGGCTGAATTCAATTTCAATGGGCAAAATCAACTCCCTATTATTTCAATGTTAAGACCTATCATCTTTATTTTTATTATAACTTTTTTTCACTATGCCCGCAATGGCAGATAGACATGTCTCCACTTTACTGTCTAATGAGTCACCGGGGACGTTCTTAATTGACTCATTTAACGCTTTAAACTACATTACCGTCAAGTTCCCTGCTCCCTCTGAGAGAAATTCCTGCGATAAGTTTACTTCTGCAATTTGATTTAAAATTCCAACATGTTGGCAAACCATTCAAAAGTCCTGGTAAGGCCTTCTTTTATCTTAACCTTAGGTTCCCATCCAAGAATTGTCTGGGCTTTTTTGTAAGAAAGAACACTTCTTTCTTGCTCCCCTGTTTTTGCAGGTCCATGAACTTCTTTTAAGTCTTTTTTCCCGGCTGCTTTTTTTAATATATCAAAAACATTATTAACGTCTGTCTCCACGCCGGTGCCTATATTGATTTCTCCAACAAAATCATTTTGGTTAGCTGATAAGTTGGCAGCTGCAACATAAGAACCAATAAAAACTGCTCCGCCTGTTATTAATATCTTCAAGATATTCTCCTTTAAAATAGCAAATTAAGATTTAAAACAATAATTGAATAATATTACAGAAATATATCATATTTATTAAAATTGCGCTTTATAAAATAGTTAATAGAGTTAATAGTTAAAATAAGATAATGACAAAAATGCATTGATGTTTATTATATTATCATTATAATGTATATTAAAATGTAAATTAAAATATATATAAAAATTGATTTCATACGTTATTTTATAATTTTAAGAGTGATTGACAAATGGAAAAGATAATTGGAATAACAGAAACAAGAACAAAAATAAAAAAAATAATTGACAGTATTTCTGATAAAGATGAAGCTTTTATCATCACAAGAGACAGCAAACCTGAAGCAGTTATAATATCCTATAATAATTACCTTAAGACAAGAGAGCTAATGGAAGAGAACTGGAAATATAGATTTGAAAAAGCTCTTAATGAATCTCATGAAATATTTAAAAAGTGGCTCATTGAAAAGGGATATGACTTTAATAAATTGTCTGAAGAAGATATAGAGAGGATTATTGAGGGTGAGTAGCAAATTTACCCTTGTTCTTGATACAAATGTTTTGATTTCAGCTATTGTTTTTAAAGGCATACCTGAAAAAATTTTAAAATCATGTATCCTTGAAAATAAATTTAATGCCGTAATTTCACCTGAAATACTTGCTGAGTTAGTAACCAAACTTAAATTTAAGTTTGGTTTTTCTGATGAATTAATAAAGGAATGGGAGCTAATATTTAAAAATACTTTAAAGAATATGCTGCCTTTTTACAATACAAAAGTTTGTCGTGATCCTGATGACAATAAAATAATAGACCTTGCTGTATTTTCTGGAGCAAAATATATAATAACTGGAGATAAAGATTTGCTTTCCCTCGGTAAATACAAAGATATAAAGATTATAACTCCTACTGATTTTTTTAATTTACAATCATAATAATACAAATATTCCTTTGATTTATGTGTGTAAATTACATAAATTAGTTTGAATAATGTGATTAAGGGATAATAATTGTTCTTTCGGAAGCTAAAGGTTTTTAGCTGTAATGTCTGAATTGATAATTTACATGAAGGAACTGTTTACACAATGCTAATATTATGTTACATTGCTAATGTAATTTAATAATGTTATTTAGAAAAGGAATTATAATGTTGCTATCTAAAATACACTTAACTATCCCTTCAGATTTGGCAAAAGAAGTAATAAGGCTTGCAGGAAAAAGAGGCAGAAGCAAATTTATTACAGAAGCATTAAGCGAAAAAATACAAAAAGAAAGATTTAAAACAGCAGTAAAAGAATGCGCAGGTGCCTGGAAAGTTGAAAATCACTTAGAATTGGATTCAGAAATTGCAATATCGAAATATGTTGATGATACCAGAAAACAATCCTCGGAAAGACTGGAAAGAAATTACAATGAATGATTATTTCCTTGATTCAAACATAATTATAGATTTCTTATTAAAAAGGCCAAAATCTATAAAAATACTTGAAAGTATCAGTATAAATAATATGCCCTCAACTTCACCAGTTTGTATTGCAGAAGTTCAACTTGGAGTTAAAAAAGGAGAAGAAGATAAAACAAATCAATTTTTAGATTCTTTAATTATTTATGACTTAACTAAAGATATAGCAAATCTTACAGGAAAATTTATCAGGGAATGCAAAGAAATAGGTAAAACTTTAAACTTAATTGATACCTTAATTGCATCAACATGCATAATTAATGACTTAATTCTGGTCACTTACAATATAAAGCATTACTTTATTAAAGATTTAAGATTATTTGATACTGATAAAATATCATAGGAGTCATCGGGGACGTTCTTAATTGACTCATCTCGCACGTTGAAATACATTTTTTTCAAGTCCCCTGTGCCCTGGAAACAACCAGAAAACAATCCTCGGAAAGACTTTTAATTTATAGAAAATATACCATGATATGTACAAAAATCTTTATTGTAATTAAACCCATAATATCTTATAATCAATAAGATAAAAAGGAGGTTAATATGTCATCTATAAATACCATGCGTAAAGCAAAACTTACAATAACAATTAGCAGTGATTTGTCCAGTGAAATAGATGAAATTGCCAAGGGAAAAGGAACCCCAAGAAGTCAGTTGGTTGAAGAAATACTGCGAGATTGGCTATCTGTGTCAAAAAAAAAGGCAATCGAAAAGGATATCAAGGCTTATTATCTATCTCTTACTGAAGAAGAGAAGAAAGAAAATAAAGAATGGACAGAGGTAGCGGCAGAAAGTGCAAAAAGGACATGGAATGATTGAGTATCCAAAAAGAGGAGAGATATATTTAGTTAATCTACCTTCAAAGCCAAAGGATATTAAGAACCGCCCTGCACTAGTAGTCTCTTTAGATATTAGAAATGAGCTGGCAAATGACATAATTGTTGTGCCTTTATCTACAAATTTAAGGTCTTCCCCTACCCATGTTTTACTTCAAGAGGGTGAAGGTGGATTATCAAAGGCATCAATGGCTAAATGTGAACAGGTAACAACAATAGACAAATTCTTGCTTATAAGAGGGCCCTTTGCGGGTAAGATAAGTAATGAAAAAGTGAAGGAAATAGAAAAAGCGATTATGATAGCAATCGGGTTGTAGAAGTCCTCGGGGACGGTTCTCTTTTGAGCACAGTTTTAGCTATTTATTTCCTCTGAGAGAAATTCCTGCGATAAGTTTACTTCTGCAATTTGATTTAAAATTTTAGCATGTTGGCAAACCATTCAAAAGTCCTGGTAAGACCTTCTTTTATCTTAACCTTAGGTTCCCATCCAAGAATTGTCTGGGCTTTTTTGTAAGAAAGAACACTTCTTTCTTGCTCCCCTGTTTTTGCAGGTCCATGAACTTCTTTTAAGTCTTTTTTTCCGGCTGCTTTTTTTAATATATCAAAAATATCATTAACATCTGTCTCCACGCCGGTGCCTATATTGATTTCTCCAACAAAATCATTCCGGATAGCTGATAAGTTGGCTGCTGCCACATCTTTAACATAAACATAATCTCTTGTTTGTTTTCCATCCCCATTTATAACAGGCTGCTCATTATTTAATAGTTTCTTTGAAAATATTGCTACAACCCCGGCTTCTCCGTGGGGATCCTGTCTTGGTCCGTAAACATTTGCATATCTTAAGCAGATATATTTAATGCCGAAAATATAGTTATAATAAAAAAGATATTTTTCAAATGATAATTTAGCTACCCCATAAGGGGAAATAGGCTTTGTTGGGTGGTTTTCATCTGCAGGAAAGTATTGCTGCTCGCCATATACCACTCCACCGCTTGAAGCAAAGATTATTTTCCTCACTTTTATCTTTCTGCATGCCTCAAGCACATTTAAGCCTCCGATTATATTTATGCTTGCATCATTTAATGGATCGTCAACGGAATTTCTTACGCTCAGCTGGGCAGCATTGTGAATAACTATTTGAGGTTTCTCTATTTCGATTATCTTAAATATTTCGCTGTCTCTAGCGTCACACTTATAAAACCTGGCTTTAGGATTAATATTTTCAAGCTTTCCGCTTGAAAGATTGTCGACTATGGATACATCAAAGTTGTTTTCAATTAATAAATCTGCAACATGAGAACCTATAAAACCTGCTCCTCCCGTTATTAATATCTTCAAATTAATCTCCCTTTTAGCAATAAACTAAAACAAAACCATCATTTAAATAATTAATACAAAGATTACCATATATGGGAAAATTGTGCTTATAAAAAAGTAAAATTCTTCTTTCAACTCTCCTTGAACTTATTTAAAATTTTAAGTTAATTTAAAAATATTTTATTTCTTAAATGAACTTAAAATCAAGCATCCTGTATGAAAATATTAGCAACCTTTTAGTATTAAAACCAATCGAAATTTAATTTTATCTATGGGTTGATCTTGAATTTAGAACATATATCAGACCTTTCTTTGGAAGCCACAAATGAATTAAATAAATATTGTTTTGTTGCACCAGCATTCATGCAGCTAAGCCAATCATTGTAGCCGTTTATATCATATTCTCTGAAAAGAATGCTTTGATATAAATATTTTATAAAATCACTGTTATCGAATTCTTCAATGCTGGAGATGTTTTCTTCAGAAAAAAATAAACACTCTGCAATATCAGAGGCATTTTTTGAATTGCTTTCTAAAATTTGTTGCCAATAATCTAACCCTTCAATATCAGGCTCTCTTCCAAGAATACTATGATATAACAGCGTTATGAATCCTTTAGGAGGAGAGCTATAAAAATTAAGGTAATGATTTAAAGAAAAATAGTTTGATTCTTGAGAAAAAAGATAATTGCTGTCTAAAATATTGTTACTGTTATTAAGTGGCGAATTATTTACAGTGTTTGTGCTGTTTTCATTTCCTGATATAGGAGGAGAGTCATCATCTGAACCATTGCCTTCATCTTGCAGTAAATTGTTACTGTTATTAGGTGGCAAATTATTTACAGTGTTTGTGCTGTTTTCATTTCCTGATATAGGAGGAGAGTCATCATCTGAACCATTTTCATTTCCTGATATAGGAGGAGGGGAGGGACATCATCTGAACCATTTCCTTCATCTGGCGGTAAATTATCTTCCTGTTGTACTGGAAGGAAAGGATCAGATGTTAAGAAAGGAGAAAAACTAACATTATCTGCAATAGAGTTTCCAACACCAAGTGGATTATTTGCTGCATTGTAAGGACCCAATTCAGATCCCCACCAATTGTTAATTGCAATATTGTCTTGAGAGGAACTAATAGTATCAATTCCACCATAATTTAAAGCATTATTACTTGCAATAGTACTATTTGAGATATTTAAGATACCTGCGTTATAAATACCCCCTCCAGTAGATAAAATAGAAGAATTATTTGTTATTTTAGAATTATTTATATTTAATGAACCATCATTATAAATGCCGCCACCATTTAAATTAGTTGAATTATCATTAATAATACAATTATTTATAACCATATTTCCAATATTGTTTATTCCACCTCCAAAAGTACTAAAATTTTTTTCTATTACGCAATTATTTAAAGATATATCTGTCATGTTTTTATTGAGAATCCCTGATCGGGTTCCGTTCATAATCTTAATACCCTCTATAAAGATTTTGCCTCCACCATCTGCAGAAATAACGTTTCCGGTTAACCCGGAAGGTAAACTGATTATTGTATTATTAGGTCCGCTACCTATTAAATGAATTTCCTGGCCAGAATAAATGACAATTATTATTCGCTCTTCAAATGTACCGGCTGCAATATAAATATAATCAATATTATCACTGTTGGTTAAAGCTTTATTAATTGCAGGCTGGATCTTTTCTACCACAGCAACATTAATATCTTCTGCAAGAATTTCAGAAGTTATTAAAAGATTAAAAATGATTGAAACGCAAAATATGATTATAGCCACAAATTGAATTTTTAGTCTCATTGTTCCTTCTTTTTTTATTTTTTTTAATGATGGATGATTATTTAAAATATTTTATTAATAAATTAATAAAATATATATAATAATTAATATTATTTATTTGTAAATTAATTATATAGTATTTATATATTACATAATATAAATATTAAAACAATAAATTATTAAATAAATTAGTTGACAAATTTATCAAATTTGTTTTAGTAATTTAGAAAACATGCAGCTCTGGGATGGTTTTTTTTGAGATTTTTACTTGCAGAATAAAATAAGTAATATATATCCTTGATTTAAATAAAACTATTGCAGATCATTTTTTCTTATCTTCCAGGTATTTTTCATTCCTGATTGCCGGAAGGTGCAAGTCCACATTACCATATTCATTAATGTATTTGCCATCAATCGAAAAGGATACTGCCTGGATTTCCGGTATTTCTGTCAGAGTATCTACAATTGTATAAATTATGTAATCATCAAGAATTCTGCTGTCCAGACTTCCTGAAAGAAATTCCTGTGATAAGTTTACTTTTGCAATTTGATTTGAAACTTCCACTCCCAGCAGTTTTGTGCCTGCAGGAATAACGGCAAAATTAAAATTTTCATAAGGTCCCTTTAATAATTCATTTACGGCATTTACAGCAGCATTTTTAGAGCTTCCAGCTGGTATTGTCCTTTGCTCTGAACCAAATTTTTCTTCATTTCCGATCATGACAAAATAGAAATTAATTTTTACTTCTTTGGGATAATTACCAGTTTCTGACTGCTCTTTCCCGAAATTTTTAAAAAATAAAATTATAGCTTGCCACAACGATTTATCAGAGCTGTTTGAGCTGGAATTTGCCGCTGAAGACTGGGTATTTTGCATAATAGTATCTGAAGACTGGGTGCTGTTTTGAGAATTATTACTTGTTGAACTGTTGTTTTCTTCAGTTGCAATTGAAGACTCTCCTGAAGAACTGCCTGTTTTTAAAGTGTTTCCGGTATTTACAGATGTTTTGTCTTTACTAAATAATTGATTATCAATAGCATAAAAAGTAAAAAATCCTGCAAGAAATACAAATATAATAAGAATTGTCAGCCTTAATGCCGGAGAGCTTGTTCTTTTTTTTACAGGGGGTCTTATCTTATATTCAGAACCAATGATCTTGCCTTCAGGCTCATATTTCTTATTGCTGTATTTTTTATTATAAGGACTTTCTTTGGAGCCTCTGCTGCCATATTTTTTATCATAGTCCTGATAGGATTGTTTTTTATCCTTGCCGGAACCGTAATATTTATCCCAGTAATCTAAATTTTTTTTATTTTTATCCACAAAAATCCCTCAACTTAATATCGTTAAAAATATAATCTATATTTTTTGTGAGATTATTTACTATGTTGCAATTTAAGCAACTGGATTAATTATAACTATTAAAAAGTTAAAATTAAATAAACATTGAACTTAACTTCATTTAATCAAATTGAGTCAAACAGGATAGTGGCGGGTATTTGTAGTGGCCGATGCCATAATGCCTCGGACCATATACGCTTAAGCAATACTGATTTATA
>JAPLCN010000154.1 GCA_026392215.1 Actinomycetota bacterium
ACAGCGCCTCTTTTAGACTTTCTCTTTTGAATCTTTGGAGGATATGAATTATTTTTATTGTAATTTTCCATTTATAGTCAAACTTTAATCTTAATTCTCAAAATAAAGACTTATTCTATCACTTTTAAAAATAATGATTATTTTTACCGGGGATAGTAATTATTTTTTCGGAGGCTAAAGGATCCTAACCGTAATGTCTGAATTGATAAATCGGGTTTTGTAAACACTTGCTTTTCCCTGTTAGACTTCTATAATGGTCTTTTTGAAGAGTCCAGATTTATTTTTTAAGCTATGCTGAATAGTAACAAAGGATGAAATATTAAAAATATGGCAGTTATAGAAAGAGAATTTTGTAAATACATAACTACTAAAAGAAGCGATTCTGATGATTTAAAGTCTTGTATTTTTGAGACTGTAGAGAAGCTACTTGTTAATAACACTGATGTTCATAGGCCCGGCATGCTTCTTGGTAAAATTCAGAGTGGAAAAACAAGAGCATTCATTGGCGTGATCGCGCTGGCGTTTGATAACGGTTACGATATAGCCATTATTTTAACAAAGGGCACTAAAGTTTTAGCACGACAAACTTATGAAAGATTGAGGAAGGATTTTTACGAATTTTACCAAGCAGATAAAGTAGAGATTTGTGATATTATGCATCTTCCACAGAATTACACCGGTTATGAGTTACGTAAGAAATTAATTATTGTTGTGAAGAAAGAAACAAATAACATGAGGAGGATAATTACAGCACTGGTTGAGACATATCCTGATTTAAGTCAAAGAAAATTGTTAATTATTGACGATGAGGCAGATTATGCAAGTATAGGATTTCATATGAATAGAAACGAAGGCGTTATTGAAATCAATAAGATAGCTGAACAAATTAATGACCTGCGGGGAAAAATTGCTTCCTACGACTTTTTACAAGTTACGGCGACACCTTACTCCTTGTATTTACAACCGGATGAATTAATAACCGAACAACGGGATAGAATTTTTAAGCCAGTACGACCTGCCTTCACTGTTTTGCTTCCCATATATGAAGGTTATATTGACGGTGAATATTATTTTGGAGAGAGCCAAGATAAAGATTCATCCGCTTTTTATATTTATCAATCTGTACCACGAGATGAGCTCGATGTCCTAAGAGGAAGAAGAGCGGATAGAAGATCTTTTAGGTTAGAAGAGGTGTTAGAAAGCCCTAGAACACAAATATTAAGGAAAGCACTAATAAACTTCATAGTGGGCGCTTGTGTTAGAAGAATTCAACAAGAAAAGCAAGGGGAAATAGTTAATAAATATAGCTTCATCGTTCATACAGAGTCTTCAAGGGCTTCGCATGCTTGGCAGGAAGAGATAATTATTAAGATAAAAGAATTATTAAGACAAAGTGTGCTTAATAATCAAAGCCAAAAACTTTTGAATAACTTAATCAGAGAATCCTACAGCGATATTTCGCGCTCAGTTAAGTTGATTAAAGGCTTTTTACCATCATGTGAAGAGGTTGCCGAGAAAGTTCGTTGGATTCTAAAAGAAGATTGTTTAATGATTACTAAGGTTAATTCCGAGAGGGAGGCAGAAGAATTACTTGACGAAGGTGGTCAATTGCGCCTTCGGGCGCCGTTAAATATTTTTATTGGCGGTCAAATTCTTGAACGAGGTCTTACTATTGAAAATTTAATTGGTTTTTACTACGGAAGAAGACCACAGAAATTTCAACAAGATACTGTACTGCAACATTCTAGAATGTACGGCAACCGCTCGAAAGAAGATTTGGCCGTGACGCGTTTTTATACCGATCCAGCAATCTATGATGCTATGAAACGTATTTATGAATTGGACATAGCGCTTCGCGAGGCTTTTGAGAAAGGCGCGCAAGAGGCAGGCGTAGCTTTTATTCATACGGACTCTTCTAATAGAGAGGTACCTTGTTCACCGAATAAAATTTTATTATCAACAACGACCATTTTAAAACCTTTCAAACGATTACTTCCAATTGGCTTTCAAACGAATTATAAAACCAATATCAAGAATTTTTTAGAAGCAGTTGATAAAACCATCGAAGGCTTGCTGCCTAGTACAAAAAAAGGAGAACCATTTTTAATCAAGATAGATATCGCAAAATCCATTATTGATAATATTGCTGGTATGTTTAGAGATGGACTATCGTGGGACGTTAAAGCATTCAAGGCCAGTATGGAATATCTTTCTGAAAATACCGACGAACCAACAATGAAAGGAAAAGTGTGGTGTTTAGTACGAACAGATAGAAACGCTTCACGGCTTAAAAGAGATTATAGTTACTATGATGCTCCGGATAAAGCGCAGACCGAAGGAGTCATTGCAAAACAAACAGCTATTGATATACCGATGGTAATGTTTTTTAGACAAAATGGTCTCAAGGAACAAGGATGGATGGGGTCGCCTTTTTGGTGGCCAGTTCTCGTTGCCCCCAAGAATACTAAAACCGTGATATATTCAAGCAATTTAATTGATGTTCAACCGGAAGTAGTACCAGCCTAAGTATAAGAGGCGAGATTTAAACACTTAAATTCTAATTATTTGTGCCATACATTTTTTCTTATTTTTTCCACCCCACACACTAAGGCATACATACGCCACACAATACTACAAACAGACAAAAGATATTGAAACCTTGAGGCGCATTCTGGGCCATTCAGATATCAGCACTACACAAATATATATAACACTTGCAAATATAGACGTTGAAAATGGAATGAATCAATTTATTGAAACTAATGTTTGGGAAACGGTTTAGGAAACTTTAATTTATGAAACGTTATAGGGACTTTACAGTATTTTAATAGCATTTTAAAAAGGAGATAAACAATGAATGAAATGAATGAAGCAGAAAATAATAAAATTATAAATTATCTTAATGAGGAAAACGCAGAGCTTAATAAGAAAGACGCTGAATTTAGCTGTTTGCTTAACCCGGGAAGTTTTCAAAGCTGCTATTTTAGCCAATTCCACCAGTGTAGTTTTTCTTCACAACCACCCGTCAGGAGGCACCGAACCAAGCAACGATGACACCCAAATCACTGACAGGCTTTGCAAAGCCGGCACTATTTTTGGAATTAATATCTTAGACCACCTGATTATTACCAGCAATGATTATTTTTCTTTTAAACAAAAAGGGCTGATTTAAGCGGCCCTTCAAATATAAAAATCAACCACTTTCGAGGTTGATCTATCCAGTTTGTCCAAAACTTTTCTTCTACCTTTGGATTATATCATATTTTAATTTTTAAATGACACACAAGATTATCATTCTTGACATTCTGTCCAGAAATTGATAAGAATTACTGGTAGATTAGAACACCTGTTGCTTTGACTCTGTTTTCTTTTTTTATATAATTTCTTACCGGGAGAAAATATGATTTTTAAACAAATAGAATCCGGAGGCGACCGGAATTACGCATACCTCATTGCCTGTGAAAAGATAAAGGAAGGTGCACTGGTAGACCCTTCTCCGGATCCCTTTATGGTTATTAAAGCGATAAAGGAAGAAGGGGTAGAAATAAAATATGTAATAAATACCCATTCCCATTTAGACCACTCGCAGGGAAATGAAAAGTTTCGCGGAGCCGGAAGAGACAAACCTATAACTTTTATTAATTGCGGCCCGGGCACTGAAGTAAGAGATGGCGAATCTTTAAATCTGGGTGAGCTTAAACTTGGATTTATTCATACCCCGGGCCATACCGCAGATTCGATCTGTATAAAAGTGAAGGATAAACTGATCACAGGAGACACCCTATTTGTAGGGAAAGTGGGGGGCACTTACAGTGAGGGCGATGCAAGAACGGAGTTTGAAAGCTTAAAAAAAATTGTGGCCCTTGACCCCGATACCGAAGTGTGGCCTGGACACAATTATGGAGTAAAGCCATGCTCCACGATAAGATTTGAACTTGAGAATAACCCCTTTATAAAAAGGCTGGGGGATTTCAGTGAATTTTTATGGCTGAAACAAAATTGGGCCCGATATAAACAGGAACACGGGATAAAATAATTGCAGGTTTTCTTTGATTTGTTTTCGGCTTTTTTATTGTTGTTTTAATTAAAGCTCTTTTAACATAATATCCTCCGCAGAAAAACCGGCTCTTCTTGAACCGGAGCGGAAAGGACGATTTCAAGTTTTTAGCAGGCAAAGCCCGCTAGCAAAATCATAACCAATTTTAATCTTTGGCGGCAAATTCTTACACTTGCCAAATTTAAATTAAGCTTCATAAATAAGATTACTTTCCAGCGGGATGTCTGTAATCCACTGCCTAATAATTTTATTGAATAGGTCAGCTTCTGTCCATGGAAAGGTATGATTTACAGTACGCACCAAGACACCTTTCGCATGTGGAATGGCGTTTGCTAAGTTCCTTACCGATTGCCTCATAGCGTTTGGTTCTTTTGCCCCCGCAATAACCAATACAGACGTTTTCAAACTCGATAGGCCCGATGGCAATTTTAAGTCGTATGCCATGCCATAAATTTTTTGAAGATCCGTAGCAGTCAGTCGTTGCGCGTCTTTGATAAAATTTTGTTGATCAGACGACTCTTTAAATATCAACTTTGCTTGTAATTCAAGAATTTTTTTGTATTTGACTAACCAAACGGTCAATCTGTACACCCATGGTTTATGAAGCCACAGCATCATTTTTGTTGGCCGGTATAGCGCACTTGCTATGACTGCATAATTTATAATGTCAGGTTTGATGTTTAATAACTCAACTGCTACTTTCGCTCCTAACGAGTGCCCCACGACAATAACTTTATTGTGCCCATTTTTTTCTATGAGTTCAGCTACTTTCTGCGCACAGTCTCTTAAAGAGATCAGAGGCTCATTACTTTTCCCGTGACCAGGCAAGTCAGGTACTAGGCAGTGGTAATCCTTAAAATATTCTACCTGTTTTTTCCATACCCAACCGCTCATTCCGCCGCCGTGAAGAAAAACTATTGTAGGGGCGTTTTTTACGCCGATTTCCTGTATGTGCATATTTTGATTATCCAATCCTTATTATATATTTGGGTTATTATGGTAATACTCTACCATTTCTCACACCTCTGTTGAAGGAATATTTTTGATGAAAGCACATTCAGACATCAGCACCACCACAATATACATCACTCTCGCCAACATAGATGTAGAAAACGGCATGAAGTCATTTAAAGGCTTTTTATAAATTGCTTTTTAGTGTTAAAATTTTCCGCATAAGGTGAAAAAATGAAAAAGAAATTTTTATTGGCAATATTTATTATCTTGGCTGTAGTGCTTGTTTTTACAGGTTGCCAGAAAATAACTCAAGCAGATGTTGATAGGCAGGGTACTAGATGGTTGGTTCTACTTTATAAAATCACTGAAGGTGGAAGCGATGCGCAAGCATATGAGCTTATATCGGGAGTGGAAGAAACCTTAAACCAAGAGTTTGGAAATGGTGAAAAAACTTACGTAGAACTTGTTAATACGGGGAGTATAAAAGATAAATATCGAATTTTAGTTAGGCAAAATAAGCTTATGGAAGAGGCTTTGGTAAAACTCAAAGGAAAAGAAGCTTTAATGGAAATTGAAGGGAAATACTCTCTTGAAAAAGTTAATGGGGAAATAACTCAAACATATGATGATAGTCTTGCATCTCAATACCAGTTCTCAGCTCCTCAAAAAGAAGCTAAGGAAGAACAAATCGTAATAAACTTAACCACCACTGAAGTAGAGTTTATTGCCAAATTAAAAGAGCAGGGATATGTAAAGAGCGAATGGGCATTTAACTTTGTGCTAAAAAGAGAAGAAAAAAAAAAAAAAATTGAACCGGGAGGATACAATGTTTCAAAAGGAATGAATGCCTGGCAATTAGCGGATACCCTGGTTAATCATCCATACCAGAAATGGGCTGTAATACCGGAAGGATTAAGAGCAACAGAAATCGCAGAAAAACTGCAAGAGAAACTCGGTTGGGCAAATACAACAAAAGCAGAATTTTTTCTTAATAGTAAAGAAGGTTACCTCTTCCCGGATACTTACCTGCTCAATTTAGATTACACAGGAAAAGATACGGCAAAAAGAATGGAAAGCCTATTCAATGAAAAAACGGCTGACCTTTTCAAACAAGCAACGGAAAATAACATTCGAAACGACACCTTGATTGTTCTCGCCTCTATTGTCCAAAGAGAAGCGGCCAACGAAAAAGAAATGCCTTTAATCGCTGGAATAATTTGGAATAGATGGTTAAAAGATATGAAGTTTGAGATAGACGCAACTATCCCATACGCATTAGGAGAACCGGGCAATTGGTGGCCGATTATAAAACCGGAGGATACTAAATTTGATTCGCCCTACAATACTTATCTTTACAAAGGACGGCCGCCAGCTCCAATCTGTAATCCAGGATTGGCAGCAATTAATGCAGTGATTAATTCAGAAAAAAGTGAATACCTTTACTACTTGCACGATAGTGAAGGGCAAATCCATCTTGCTAAAACTTACGAAGAACATATTGCAAACATTGAGAGATACCTAAAATAATAATGGCAAAAAGTCTTTCAAAAGCTTTTTATAAAAAATAGATTAATTTATCATATTTTATTTATTTACAAGTTTAAATAAGCCTTTTAAGTATTTTAATTATTGATAATTTTTTAGTTAAGCTAATCTTACTTCCTATCTTTGACAAAGATATAAGTAGTGATTGACAATATAATCAAGGCAAAAATTATAATTACACCTGTGTCAGTTAGGTAGTTGGTTTCAGTTTTTAGGACTATGCCCCGAAGTAAATTAACAGAATAAGTTACAGGATTAATATAGATAAGAGGTTTGAGCCATGCCGGAACCCTGTCTATTGGATACAATGCGCCACTTAAGAAAAATAAAGGCATAACTAGAAAATTGTTTATAGTTCCGAAGCCTTCAAAAGATGTCATCTTTGAAGCTATCATTATCCCCAGAGAAGTAATAGATAAAGCTACAATAAACATTCCCAACATAGTAAGGATTATCTGTATAAAAGACAAATGCAAACCAACCAGTGGGAAAAATGCCAGGACTATAATTCCCTGTATGGTGGCAATTATACTACCACTTAAGGTTTTTCCAAACACAATTGATGCCCTTGACATTGGTGCTACCATGATTTCCTTTAAAAATCCAAATTCCCTATCCCAAATAATTGACGTCCCGGACATTATGGATGCAAATAATATATTCATCACAATCATTCCAGGAAATATATATTGTGTATATGTAAAACCCTCGGGAGCATTAAAAGAACCTCTTAAGCCAGTTCCCAGAAGAAAAAGCCAGATAACAGGTCGTACAATCGAACCATAAAGCTGGCTCTTTTGCCTGAAACTCCTTATTATATCTCTTTTTGCAATAGTAATGCTGTCTAAAATACCTGTAATCAAGTTCTACGCCTCCTCTTTACTGAATCTCTGAGCTTATCTCTTTTACTTGCTTCCTCCTCCCTGATCTTCCGACCAGTTAATTTAATAAAGACATCTTCAAGAGAAGGCTTTTTAATATCTGCACTTAAGATCCTTCCACCTGCTATTTCAAATAATTTGGGCAGAAATGTTTTACCATTACTAACAGGTACTTCCAATGTACCGTTATTAAATGTTGTTTCTATATTGAATTTCTCTTTTACCAGTATAGAAAATCCTATATTATTATCAGTAACAAGAGTTATTATGTCATTTTGAATGCTCCTTTTTAAATTTTCCGGAGTATCAAGTGCAATAATATTTCCATGATCCATTATTGCAATTCTGTCGCAAATTTCAGCCTCTTCCATATAGTGAGTGGTTAGAAACATGGTCAGTTTTTGCTTATCCCTCAGATCCACAAGATACTGCCATATATACTTCCTTGTCTGGGGGTCAAGTCCAATGGTAGGTTCATCTAGAAAAAGTACTTTGGGGGTGTGAATGATACCTCTTGCAATTTCAAGTCTCCTTTTCATTCCACCTGAAAAGTTTATTACTATTTCTTTTTTCCTTTCTGATAGATCCACCAAATCAAGAGAATTATTTATTCTGTTTTTAATTTCTCTTGATGGAACATGATAAAACTTTGAGTGAAAATACAGGTTTTCCCAGGCAGTCAGCCTTTCATCAAGGCTAGGATCCTGGAATATAATACCTACCGATTCCCTTACCTTGTTCTGCTCTTTCTCTACATCAAAGTTGTTTATAGTTGCAGTGCCTCCATCCTTCTTGAGAATGGTAACAAGTATTTTTATTATTGTAGATTTTCCAGCGCCATTTGGACCAAGCAGTCCAAATATTTCCCCTTCCTCAACATCAAAGGAAACTTCTTTTACTGCCTTGATTTCACCAAAGCTTTTTTTTAGTTTTTCAACATGAATTATATTCAAATTCTTAAACCTTCCTTATTTATTCCGATTAATATCTTCACTTTCTCCATCTTTTTTCTCAAAATATGTAAATGCATTTTTAGCCATCCTTCCAAGTAATTCAGAAACTAATTTTTTTTCATCCTCAGAAAATCCTCCCGAAAGTACATCAGTCCAGTTTCGTAATATGCTATGGATTTCAGACTTTATATCAAAAGCCTTTTGGGTTAGAAAAACTTTGAAAGCCCTTCTATCTTCAGAATTAATATTTCTTTTAACATAACCTTCCTTCTCAAGCTTCTTTATTGCTTTAGCAGTTGTAGCTTTATCTATTTTAAGGTGATTGGATATTTCTTCTTGGCTAATGCCATCTTTTTTATACAATGCAAGTAGAAATACATACTGCCCGCTCCCAATATTAAATTGATCCACCTGCTTGCTTATATGGCTCTGGCCATATCTGTAGAGGATAGAAATCCATCTTGTAATTGACCGATCATGTGTTTTTAGCAATAAAACTCCTTTCATAAAATAAATAGTTGCAAATGCAACCGTATTATATTAAATATTAGTTTTATTTGCAACTATTTATAAATGATTTGTCTTTTTAATTATCTAAATCATTTTCTTTTTTTAACGCGAGAGCTTAGCTCAGAACCTGCTTTTAAAAGTCAAGGTTGTTCTAGTTTTGCGAGCATAAATCGCTTCTCTATTTATACCTCAGTTATGAAATTGTCATCAGTATGGGGAGTTTAACATCTTCAATTGTTCACCCCCAAACTCTTGATCTGGAATATGCTTCAGGAAAATATTTTAAAATTATCCTTAATTTAGCTACTATTTAGGGTAAAATAGAGGCAAGATGATTAATTACTGTAAAAATATTTATTTAATAGGATGAGAGAATATTAGTAGTATAATGTAGTAGAATCAATAGTTTGATCTTGTTTGTATAAAATGTTCTATTTAAGAGATGGGTTTACAACCCGTTATTAAAAGATATTAAAAAGATTTTTAAATTAAAAAAAGGAAAAAATATGGCAACTAAAAATGTAATTAATTTTTTGCCAATTGAAGAAATAAAAAATATTCTTCCAATAAGTGATTGGCAGAAAATTGGAGAATTTTCAAAAAAGAGGGCAATAATTGAAGCTCAAACCCATAACCACACAATCAAACTACTTGGTCTTGAATCAAAAAAATTTGTAACAGATCCTGAATTATTTATAAAATCTCAACTTTTATTAAGTGCATATTACGGATTTGACAGACCATGCATTGATTATGATTTCTATAATATTGAATCTGAAGCTTTGGGACAGGAAATGATTTATAGAAATGGATTTTTACCTGAAGTAAATTCTGCAAAACCATTGATAGCCGAAAAAAGGGATTTATACAAATTAAAGCCCAATATCAGCAAAGATAAGGCAAGATTTAGTTTTGTGCTGGGAATTAACAAGCTTTTTAAATCAATTCTTGATATTACTCCAAAAATCAGATTTTGCGGACCTTATAGTATAGCAGTTAATTTAAGAGGTTATAAAGATCTTATGTTTGACATGGAAGATGATAAAAAGTTTGTAAAAGACCTTTTTAACTTTCTTACTGATGAAGTAATTATCCCCTGGGTTGAGCTCCAAAAAAAAGAGTTGGATAATCCACTCGTTACAGCAGGAGGCATAGAAGCAACTGCAACTTTTCCAAATATTTCAACCAGGACGATGGATGAATGGATAATTCCATATTATGAACATACTAAACAAAAATTAAATAATGTTACCTTTACAACTTGCTGCGGCGGAATATCAAACTTTAAAAATTCGGAAGACTTCTTTTTCTATCAACTGTCAACATATCCAGGAATTATCAAAGGATACGAATGGGATATTAAAAGCAAAGGATTTAAAGTTTTTAACGATTATGCAAAAAAGAACAATCTAAACTTAAGACTGGGCATAAGCGCACAAACACTTCTTTCTATTAAAACAAAGGAAGTGCCGATGTTGGTTAGGCGATATTTGGAAGAAGGGGGAGCCGGCTTAAACTATTATTCAATATTTTTATCTGATATTGATCCGGATACTAATCCCTACATAATCAGCTCTATAGTTCAAGCGGTAAAGAAGTTTGGCGTTTTTCCGATTATTGGCAAAATTAAAGAACTTTCTTTTATCCCAGAACATAAAGATTTCAAAGACTGGCTGACCTTGTCTTTGAAATCTATGATTAATCCCTTTCTTTTCCAGCAAATAAGCAAGTAATATTACTTAATTAAAGCGCTATTTTATTTTTATTACTTTGTTGATCCCGAGCGGGCAAAAAACACTATAAGTTTTATGAAATCAACAATAATACCTATCCCTGTACCAACAATTATTATCACAAGCACCGAAATTGTTATGGATGGTGCAGAAATCCTTAAACCCGCAAAGGGAATACCTGAAAAATCAAATGGAAATAATTGAAGGAGAGTAGCTGTGGCAGCAATAAAAAACAAGTTAGTTATAATTGCTATTATTTTAACAAGATAAAACCTTTCATAAATAATAAGAATTATATTTCCCAGAATTCCAATACCAATGCTTATTGTAAAAAAAGGAAGCCAATATTTAATATTATCCGTAAATATCGGAATAATTTTTAAAGTCTCAACACCGTTTATTGTTACATGATTGTAAAAAGCAATAAACCTGTAAAAAAAATTAACAAATATCAACCATGCAAGACTGAAAAAGATTGCAAATACATAGCCCATTATTCTTCCTGCCCTTGGCGACTTAAAATAACTGTCAAATCTACCATCAAATTCATTTGAAGATTTCTTAAAATCCCTTTTGTTTGAAGAATCGTAGTTTATATCTTTGCTGTTTACTGTCTCAGAATGTATTTCCTTCTCAGATTGAATTACCTGTTCAATATTATTTTCTTCATTTAATTTTTTTTTTGAATCTTCGTTCTCAGGAGTGCCGACGTCATGTGATTCATTTTTTAAATCTTCCTTCTGTGAAGAATCTCCTTCTTTCCCTTTGTCTCCCCTGAAATAATCCGAAACACTTTCCCCAAAGTTATGCGCTGCCTTACCAACATCTTTAAACTTTCCTTTTACTTCATCATCTTTAAATCTTGACGCAAATGTTTTTGCAGATTCCTTTGCGCTTTCACCGAATTCCCTGGCTTTGTTTTTTAATTCCGGATCATTAAAAATCTCGGCAACTGCACTTCCAAATTCTTTCAGCATGTCCCCAAAGTTTTCTGCAGCCGATTTTTTATCTGATGGTTTTTCTTCTGCCATTTTAATCTCCTGCCTTACTTTTATAATAAAATAATAATATTACTGAATATGAATAAAAATATTTGATACTTTTAAATACTTTGATCTATTGTAAATTAAACAACCAAAGGTAATTTATTATTTTAACATATTGAAGAATTATTATTAAATATCAAGCTGATAGCCGGCTTAAGTATTATTGTAATATGATATGGGAGTTCATATATTTTCTTGTTTTAAATTTTTTATTTCAAATATCCGCATTGAAAACAATAAAAGAAATAACGCCGGTATTACTTTTAATAACGCCGGCGTTATTTTTAATTTCTATAATTAAATAAACTCAACAATCAAAATATAAAAGAACTCACAAATAAAATTTCTGCCGTTTACTCCTATGAGCTCAACGCACCTGCAAAATTAGCTAAAAGCACTACTGCAACTATTGCATAAATTATCCAGCCAATCAATGCTAAAATACCTAGAACCAGTCCAGCAATACTCATTCCTTTTCCAGCCGGGCTTGAAAGTCCTTTTTTAATCCTGTTAAGCTCTATAGCTGCAAGTATTATCGGAACTATTGCTAAACCTAAGATACCTGTTACCAGTGCAGCAATTGAAAATCCGCTAGCACCCTGCTTTTGTACGTCATCCATTAATGTCTCCTTTCATTTTTTAATTGCTTTGGTTTTTATTTACCTTCTTTTTTTGAGAATGATATTCTTAAAGTTAAATTGTTTTTCTAATTTTTAATTTAATACTTAGATAATATAATTTAAGCAATAAACAATTGCAGTATTTCTATAAAAATATTATAAATAAAAATAAATATAAAAACAAAGTATTTTTTATAAATTCCAATATAATGTTTAATTTTTTCAATTCGAGCAGTTAAATTTAAGGAAACAATTTCCGTGCTTAGCTTATAAGCACAAGAAGGAAATTTAAGTAATGTTAACCATTATCCGGCGTTCAAATTTAATTGTTTTTAAATTAACCCTGTCCAGCAGCTCAGTGAAGTCGTTTGTCCGCAACTTTTTTGATGCTTCAATAACTATGTTTGCACATGCCCTGGCATCTTCTTTTGCGTTATGATGTTTAAAACTGAAATTCAGATGTTCGGCAACGGTATTTAGTTTATAATTTTCAAAACCTTTCCAGACTTTTCTGGACAGATTGACCGTACAGGCATAATTTAATTCGGGATAGTCTAATTGGTATACATCAAGAAGCTTTCTTAAAACTTCGGTATCAAAACTTGCATTGTGGGCAATTACAGTATTACCTTCAAGATATTTTTTAATAGTCGGCCATAGCCTGTAAAATTCCGGTTTTTTTTCAACATCTTTCTCTGATATTCCGTGGATATGGGTATTAAAGGGGCGGAAATATAATTCCGAAGGCTTGATAAGCCAATACATGTTTTTTGTTATTTCGTTATTTTCAATTATTGCCACTCCAAGAGCACATGCACTTGAAAGCTTCTCATTTGCGGTCTCAAAATCTATGGCAGTTAGCTTATCAATCATTATTTAATTTTATTTTTTCAAAAGTATGCGATTCTTAATTTAAAAATAATATATTGTTTGTTTTAGTAATATTGCAACTATTTAAAAATAATATTAATTATTTTACCATATTAATTAATTTAAAATGAACACTTGCTGCTTATTTTTTATTGATAAGTTCAAAACCCTTTTCAGCGGCAAAGGCAACAAATTTAGGGCAGATTCTCTCGTGGATTTTATCATTTGAAAATTTATTTTGTCCTTCTTCTGTAAGAAGATCACACCCTGTCAATTCCCTGCATGTAATAGATCCAAATTCTTTTTTAAACTCTTCAATAAGAATTGCAACCTTGCCATATATTTTTAATTTTGAGTCTAAATCTTTTGGACTGGTTCTTCCTTCAACAATACCCATAGCCATTACTGCACCGCTTAACGCACCACAAATATTTCCATATTTTGACACTCCTCCTCCGAAACCTGCAGCAGCTTTTGGAACTGAATCCGATTTTATTTTTAATGTCACTATTATCGCCAGCAATACAGATTCGGCACAGTTAAATCCGGAAGTAAAATTAGCTTCAGCGCCCTCTTTTATATTAATTTCTTTGTTTTTCGCCATCTTTAACCTTTTTTGATATTAAGTAATACAATACAGATATTATAAAAATATATTCTAAATTACAGTTATCTTACTTTTTAAAAATATTAAAATGATAAACAAATTTGAATTAAATAATTATGCTTTGATATTATAAACTTAAAATTAATAAAGCAAATAATATTATTATATTAATTGCGTATAATTATCAATGTGTCGGTTATCAGAAAATAAGCGATTATCTTGAAAACTTATATAATTCATAAAACTTTGAAACAGAAGGCTTTCTGAAAAAATGCTTCAACCAGATGAATCTGATTGAAGCTGACGAAAAACATTATGACATATTACTGTCCCCCGAAGAAATAAGAAAACTCGAAATTATAATCTTTGAAGTAAAAGAAAAATTCAGCAAATAATTTTTTTAAAAAGACCGCTATGGTTTTTAAACCATTCCAGAGTTCTTTTAAATGCCTCTTCCTTTGAGACAATGGGTTTGTATCCAAAGTCAGAAGTTGCTTTATGGTGAACAAATGTGTGATCAACGCATGTCTGAATAACTGCAAATCTATTGAAATTAGAATAAGGATTGAATTTCTCATTTATCATACTTAAAAAATATGCTACGGGATAGGGGATAGATTTTTGGGGGGGATTTAATCCCAATCCTTCCAGAAAAGGCTCCATAAAATCAAACAGATTCGTAGCGGGATGATGGTCCGTAATAAAATAAAAATTTCCGGCTACCGGAGATCCACATACAAGATGCTTTGCGGCAAGTATGTGGGAATATGCGGCATTTTCGGAATATACATGGCTGAATTTTGCCAGACCGTTTCCTAATCTGAAATTTGATTTTTCCATTGCAGCTTTTATTATGTTGGGAAGATGGTATTTATCACGGGGACCATATATGCCGGCAGGCCGTATAGAGCAGGTCAGGAGTCTATCATCATTGGCCTGCAATACCATTTTTTCCGCAATGATTTTTGTCCGGCTGTAAGGGTCTTTCGGTTCCTTTGCCGGGTAAGGCAGAGATTCATCACCGTCAACAATCGGTTTTCTGCCATCTACAACAACGTCCATTGAGCTTGTAAAGACAAGTTTTCCAATACCCGATTCCTTACATGTGTCAATAATCAGTTTATTACCCTTGACATTAACTTCATCATAAACATGCTCCGGTGTTTTCGGATTCCATACTGCTGCGGCAGTCTGAAAAACAATATCTATATCTTTACAGGCTTTTCTTACATCCTCAGGATTACGTATGTCTCCGATATATTCTTCAAAACGGCTGTCATTTGCCGAAACCAGATCAAGTATTCTGACTTCTTTGCCTTCATTAAGGAGCTGAAGTGCAATCTCATAGCCAAGCATGCCGGAACCGCCTATTACCAGGCATCTGAAGAACTGATCATTATTTTTCAAATTCGTATTTTTTTCATAAGGGTCTTATTGTTTCACTTTTATTGCATTTTCCGGGCAATTTTTGACGCAATTCATGCAAAGGGTACAGAGGGACGGCCACTGCGGCGTAACCCTCCATTTTTGAGGATCAAAAGGGTCGGGTTCTTCTGCGCCAAGTGTCTGATGAAGTAAAAATACGGCAGGCGCGCATGTCTGCAGACATTTACAGCATCCTCTGGGATCAATACCGTTTCCGTCTCCGCATCTGGAATAATCAATTGTTATTTTTGTCTTTTTTGTCATCTGAAAATAATTTAATACCTGCCCCGGACTTCCGGTATCGTATCTCTGGGGCAAAGATAAAGAGCATCATTAGGACATACATGACGGCATACACCGCAGCCGTAGCATTTATCAAGATTTACTTTGACATTTTTATTTAACGGATTAATTTCAATTGCTTTAAACGGGCATTTTTGCATACAGGCTCTGCAGTCATCACATCTGCCATGGTTAAGCTGAATTACGTATTCGGCTTTATGAATCGACATAATGCCAAAATCAAAACGCGGGCGTATTCCTGCACATTCGGGATTTTCACAGGAACACAGGTTATTTATATAAGGAAATGGGCCAAACCATATGGTTCCTATGTATCCTTTTTTATTATGCGCTATAAACCGGTCAACAGCTTCTTTACGTGTAAGATGAAACTTGCCTTTTTCAGGTATGAAGCGGGGAAGTTTGCTTATTATTTCCGACATTACACCGAAATTAATACAGCATGCTTCTTTTATTCCACGGCTCATATACCGGCACATGCAGTTTTTTTCTATGATTGGTTCCGCTGCGCATTCTTCAAGAATTGCAATTGCATCTTCAAGAGGGACAACCTGCCCGATGTGACCTTCAGGTTTAAACGGGTCACTTGGAGGCCTGGTATTATGAAGCATATTCCCTGCAATATTTTTTATAATTCTGCCGATTACCGGCATACGAAGCCTGTAGTCTAAACCTACTGCGTTGAAACCATGGACCTTCCGCATTGATACCTGCTCGAAGTTTTTATATTGTTCCAGTAAAAAATCACGGAGATTATACTGTTCTGCTATCTTGTCCGAGTAATGTTTAGCGTTCAGATACCACTTTCCGCCTGCACCATGTTTCATACAGAGGTCGCACATAAATATCCTATACCCTTATATTATTAAGTAATAAGAAAAGATGATACATAAAGTCAATAATATTTGTCAATGAATTGCTTGTAATTTGTCACTTACGAATTAAAAGTGAACCGTTTTTATTGAATTTATGTTTTAAAAGTGAACCGTTTTTTGAAGAAGCGTCTCTGGCTTTAAAATTTACACTCTCCCAACCTGTGACTACCGCAATATCTCCGGGACATTCTGAATTATTATGGTGGGCATGCGATATTGCCGATAAATTCAAACCTATAGCTGAAGAAGAAGCATTGGTGCTGAAAGAAAATGCAAAAAAGCTTAATACCATATTTTCAGGATTATTACCTTGCTAATTGAAACCCTTGTTCATTGAAAAAGCGTTAAAAATTATAAAATATTTACTTCTGTTAATTAATATAGATGTAATTCTTGCAAAACGCAAAATGAGTATGTCTGAACTTAGTGTCTCCAACTGATTCAAAAATCTGATTGACAATCAATGGTAAGCCTGTTATTCTATAATTAATTCTTGGAACAGAAGGCAACAGTCAGAATTGGCAGAAGTTACAGTCGAAAGAATGTAAAGTATGTTGATTTCGAAACAGTCCTGAGAAAAGTTCTAAGAAGAGACCCCAAGATGTTAAGTAACCTAAGGTCATAAGACTAAGGCTATGGTGAAAGATAACTTGGGGTTTTTCTTTTCAAACATTTATTTGCCTAAGGATTTTCTTTCCGGTTTTTATAACTTCTATAACGTATTCGCTGGAATAGCAGTGTTTCTTTTTAACTAAAGCAAGATTAAAATTTGATTTAGCAGTTCTACTTTATTATGCCTCTGTGTCTTCGTTTTTCATCAAGTTCATCCATAACTATTTTGCGAATCCGTACTGATTTGGGTGTGACTTCAACAAGTTCACTATCGTCAATATATTCCAGAGCATCGTCAAGAACCATTACCCTTGGAACATTAAAATGTTCTGCACTACCCTCTCCTTTAGAACGCATGTTTATATGGATTTCTAAACTTAAAAGAGATTCCTTAAAGTATAAGTATGCCTAAAAACCGGTTATACTTACAATAAAGTTTGCCTGATTATATTACCGGGACTGTTTTGTAATATCCTAAACTCTACTAAAATATGAAATTAAAACCCGGATTTTAAAAGAATTAAATATTTTGTTTGCGACTTTATCAGCTCCCACTTCTAGAGGATATTTTAAAATTATGTATTTTTAAAAAAAAGTTATAAAATGTTTTTATCATCTTAAAACGTATAATAAATCAACTGCACTTTTTGCTTATTAAGAAAAAAATGAAAAAGACCGAAAAACTATATAAGGAAAAATTAATCAAATACCGTACTGACTACATGGAACTTGCTGATAACATTACTGATCTTTTTTTTACAATGGATGAGAATTTAAATTATATATATTGGAATAAGGCGTCATCAGTTTTTTTAAATCTTTCTTTAAAAGAAGTAGTTGGAAAAAATATTTATGATATTTTTCCAAATTTTAAAAACACTGATATTGAAGAAGTTTATTTAGATGTTTTAAAAACAAAAAAAAATAAAAATATTAAAACATTTTTTAATATAAACAATAAACAATATTTTTTCGATATCCGTGTATACCCAATAAAAAAAGGTCTAGCGGTTTTAGCTAAGGATATTACAAAAGAAAAACTTGCCCAAGATGCTTTAAATAAGATTGAAGAAATATATTGTGAATTCTACGAAAAATCCCCGCTTGGTTATCAGTCTCTCGATGCTAATGGGAACATTTTAATAATTAACGATACATGGCTTGAACTTCTAGGTTATGAAAAAGAAGAGGTAATTGGTAAATGGATTGGTGACTTCCTTACCCCTGAATATAAGGAGATCTTCAGTTTAAACTTCTCTCAATTCAAATCAATTGGCAAGATTCACTCTGAATTCAAAATGATTTGCAAAAATAAAGATATTAAGTATTTAAACTTTGATGGCAAAATAGTATATAACCCGGATGGTTCGTTAAAGCAAACTCATTGCATTCTTTACGACATAACTGAACGTAAGAAAATAGAGGAAAGGCTCAAGCAACAAACAGATGCCATGGAAGCAACAGTAGATGGTATAGCTATTCTCAATAAAGAAGAGAAGTACGTGTATTTAAACGAAGCTCATGTCAAGATTTATGGTTATGGCAGTCCCATGGAGCTTATTGGAAAATCATGGAGTATTTTATATGATTGTGACGAATTACAACGCTTTGGAAACGATATTTTGCCTAAGTTCAGGGGAAAGGGGCATTGGCAAGGTGAAGCTATTGGTATGAAAAAAGATGGGAGCAAATTTTTCCAAGAGGTATCCTTAACAGCCCTGCATGATGGTGGGTTGATTTGTATTGCCCGTGATATCACTGAGCGTAAAAAATTAGAAGAAGAAATTCTCTACTTAGGCTATCATGATCAGCTAACTGGACTCTATAATCGCAGATTTTTTGAGGAAGAAACAAAACGCCTCGATAGCTCACGGCAGTTGCCTCTGTCTATCATTATGGCAGATTTGAATGGTTTAAAACTAACTAATGATACTTTCGGACATAGTGAAGGTGATATTATACTTAAAGAGACTGCAATGATACTAAAAAGAGTTTGCAGATCAGAGGATATTTTAGCTCGGTGGGGTGGAGATGAATTTATAATACTTCTTCCAAGAACTTCAATTACAGATTCAGAAGAGATTGCAGAAAGAATAAAAAAAGAATGCAGCAAAAAAACTAACCAAAAAATACCTTTAAGTCTATCAATTGGAGTAGCAACAAAAATAGAAGCAGGGCAGGATATACAAGCAGTTATTATAGATGCTGAAGACAATATGTATAAAAATAAGCTTTTTGAAAAACAAAGCATATCAAGCTCAATTTTAACTGCGTTTAAACAATCACTTTATGAGAAAAGCAATGAAACCATTGAGCAAACTAATAGAGTTATCAATCTTGCTATGAAATTAGGAAAATCAATTAAACTACATTCCAGCCAGTTAGATGATCTTTGTCTTCTTGCATCACTTCATAATATAGGTAAAGTTGCAATTCCTGAAAATATATTAATGAAAGAAGATAAATTAACAGAAAAAGAGTGGAAAATTATAAAAAGACATCCCGAGATAGGTTTTAATATTGCTCGATCATTTCCACAAATTGCACATATTGCTAAATTTATACTTTCTTGCCATGAAAACTGGGATGGATCCGGTTATCCTCAAGGACTTAAGGGCGAAGAAATCCCAATAATCTCCAGGATTATTTTTATAATTGATATTTATGAAACTATGGTAAGTGGAAGAATATATAAAAAGCCAAAGAGTAAGATTGAAGCAATAAAAGAACTTAAAAGATGTGCAGGTACCCAGTTTAATCCAGAACTAGTTAATAAGTTTATAGAAATAATATAAACTTAGCGCGTAATTTAACCAGAAAAATTTTTGAATTAAATGTAATATTTTTATTTCACAATATATAGTATATTATTAAAATATGAAAAATGATGAGATAATTTTAAAGATAATAAATAAATTTAATATGATTCCACTTAAGGATGAAGGCGGTTATTTTACAGAAACTTACAGATCAAAAGAAAAAATTGAAGTTAAAAATTTGCCATTAAGATATAAATCAGAAAGATGTTTTTTAACTTCAATACTTTATCTTATTACCCCAGAGCACTATTCGTTTTTGCACAAAATTTTTTCTGATGAGATTTTTCACTTTTATCTTGGGGATTCAGTTATAATGTTAAATTTATTTGAGGATGGTTCATCAAAAATAGTAAAAATGGGTAGTGATATTTTTGCAGGTGAAAATATTCAGCATATAGTTCCAAAAAATACCTGGCAGGGGGCAAAGCTTGAAGAAGGTGGGAGTTTTGCTTTGCTAGGTACAACAGTTTCACCTGGCTTTGAATTCGAAGATTATATCTCTGCAAAACCTTATAAAGACGAAATTTTAAAGAAATATCCGGCTTTTAATTCTTTAATTAATGAATTAATTTAAAAATTTAAATAAAGATTAATAAGTTGTGAAGATTTATATGTTACTTTCCGTAATTGTTTTTGCAAATTACGTAATTTACGGTGCTTTCAATACAAAAGTCAGCATAATCGTCATTGTAAATTATTTTTTATCCGGTATATCTTTGACAATAATAAAAGAGTTTTTTAAGAAAAAGGAAAAAACATTACAACAGATTTAGAAAAAATAAAAAATGACATACTTTCTTTAACTTCCCGGAATGAACTTCTGGAAAAAATACTGACAAGTATTCCTTCGCTTGTTTACGTTAGAGATATCAACTTAAAATTTTTAATAGTAAATATCGCTTTTGAAAACTTTGTCGGTAAAAAAGCAAAGGATATAATAGGAAAAACCGATTTCGATCTTTATCCCGAAAACATCGCAAGAAAAATGGCTGAAGATGACATGGAAGTAATTAATAAAGATTGTGCTAAATTAAACATAGAAGAAAACATTTCAATGCCTGACGGAAGAAATATCTGGCTAAATGCAAATAAAACTCCTTACCATGATAAAAACGGCAAAGTATGCGGAATAATAGGTATTTCCAATGATATTACTGAAATAAAAAAGATAAACATTCAGGTGGAGACTATTCTTGACAGCTTCCCATATAAAGCATGGCTAAAAGACAAAGAAGGGCGTTTTCTTGCAGTAAATGAGCTTTTAGCAAAAGCCGTCTCAAAGAGTAAAAATGAAATGATAGGAAAAACAGATTTGGATTTGGATATATATCCTGAAGAACATGCAAAAAGATTCAGGAAAGATGATTTCGAAATAATGAAGCAAAAAAAAGCAAAATTATTTGAAGAGCTTTCTTATGCTGACAATTTGTTAAAGCTTCATGAAACATATAAAGCTCCTGTTATAAATGAAGCAGGTAAAGTAATTGGCACAACAGGTTATACCAGAGATATAAGTGGAATACAAAAAAGTCTTTTTGAATCAAAAAAACAAATAAACTTTTTTGATTCCATAATCGATAATATTCCCAATATGCTTTTCTTAAAAGATGCAAAGGAATTAAAGTTTAAAATGGTAAATAAAGCAGCCGAAGATCTTATAGGTCTCTCAAGAAATGATATTATCGGGAAAACAGATTACGATGTTTTCCCTAAAATGATTATAAGTACAAAAAAAATTCCTATTCTTGATGAAAACTGCGAACCCTTGTATCTTCTCGGGATTTCCGAGAATATCACTGAAAAAAGACAATTGGAAAAAACAATTAAAAAATTTGCTTATTTTGATGAAATAACCGGTCTTCCAAACAGAAACCTTTTTAAGGACAGGTTCAAGCTTGCAGCAGAACGGGCTAGAAGAAATAACAAAAAAATGATGATTGTCATGTTGGACTTTGATAAATTTAAAGTAATCAATGATAAATATGGACACGACATCGGTGATAAGCTGCTTAAAAGTTTTGCAGGCAGACTAAAAAAGATAGTAAGAAAGACAGATACTATTGCAAGATTTGGCGGTGATGAATTTGTAATGGTTTTAGGAGATTTCTCTTATACTGAAGATATGGAAAAATTTGCCAAAAAAGTACTTGATGTGTTTAAGGAGCCTTTCAAAATCGATAAATTAAAATTAAACATAAATGGAAGCATAGGTATTTCAGTCTTTCCTAATGATTCCTTAAATCAGTCAGACCTCGTAAAGTTTGCCGATTCTGCTATGTATGAAGCAAAAATGAGTGGCGGAAATAATTATAAATTTTACTTAAGCATCAGTCAATTGTTTTTTGAAAGTTAAAATTCCTCACTTTTACAAATATTTTTCCTGATGGAAAAGACTGGTAATATCAAAACATTTTCTGTCATTTAGTTACTATAATTTTGCCTTTCATAAAAGTATGGATGCTGCAGATATAGTCATAAGTTCCTTCCTTGCTGAACGTAAAACTGAATTTTCCTCCACTGGACATATCGCCGCTGTCAAATGGTGCTGAACTGTTTGTAACAGTATGGGAATAGCTGTCTTTATTGATCCAGGTTGAATTCGAATAATAAAAATCCTTATTGACTTTAAAGTAATTATATATTTAAATATATAAATATATTTTAAAACACAATATTGTAGTTAAAAATATTTATTAATTCTTAAGAGTATGAAAAAACAGGAGATTCAACATGGAAGAAGAAATTATAAAAAAAGCTGTCAGGGAAAATTATGCAAAAGCTGCAACAGGTAGCTCATGTGGTTGCGGATCCATAACCAACTGTTGCGGACAGGTTGACATGGCTGAAGAAATCAGCACCGGTATCGGATATTTTGAGGAAGATCTGGCAAAATTACCCAAAGGATCCAATTTGGGTTTGGGTTGTGGAAATCCAATAGCGATGGCCTCCTTAAAAAAAGGCGAGGTTGTTCTGGATTTAGGTTCCGGAGCGGGAATAGATTGTTTCCTGGCCGCTGAAAAAGTTGGACCTGAGGGTAAAATCATAGGTGTCGATATGACCCCTGAAATGCTGGAAAAAGCCAGGGAGAATGTTAATAAAAGCAATTATAAAAATGTTGAATTCAGATTGGGAGAAATTGAGAACCTGCCGGTTGCAGATAGTACTATAGATATAATAATTTCAAATTGTGTGATTAATCTTGTTCCAGATAAAGACAGAGTTTTCTCGGAAGCATTCAGGGTCCTTAAACCAGGCGGAAGGATAATGGTATCTGATATTGTTTTATTAAAAGAATTACCTGAAATTATTCAGAACAATATGTCTGCTTATGTTGGCTGTATTTCCGGTGCAATCATTAAAGACAATTATTTGAATGCTATCAAATATGCCGGTTTTAAAGATGTAAAAATTATGGACGAAGCAGTTTTCCCGCTTAATTACATCATAGGTGATGAAACAGCTTTAATAGTTAAAAACAAATTGAACTTATCTGAAAACCAGATAAAGGATGTAGAGAATTCCATTGCAAGCATAAAGGTTTATGCACTAAAATCTTATTAAAACTGTTTAGTTTTCGGCGGATGATTGTTACTAAAATTGTTCAAAAACCCAGGTCAATATAAATTTAAACGAAATTAGGGTGAAATAATCCAACATAAAACGAATTATTCCACCCCATACCCGGAACTATTTAGATAATATGTTTATGTAATTATTTCTTGTTCTTATATATTGATTTCATGTATATAAATTTTTATTGCCGGCAGTTCATGCTACCGACAATAATTTTTATTGCGTCAGATAATATTTATATGAAAATTAATAGGATAGAACCTATAATTTAATTACCATGTATAAAGCTTGCTAAAATGTATTCCCATTATTGAGGATCCTATTACATAAGGTATGGCTGACGGGCGTCTAAATAAACTCCACAATAACAGTGCCCAATAATAGCGCTGTCCTTCGTATCTGACACCTGAAAGCCAGAGTGAAGAAAATAAAGCTTTTATATGATAGATTCCAAAGTTAGGTGTTTTTCTTATAGGTGGTTTGAATTCTTTTAAAAAAGTCTTTACACGCTGATAATAATCTTTTGGAGAATATATGGTCTTCATAATATTTTTATAACCTTCAATTAAAGTATTTTTATCCATTTTAGGTTTGAAGTTAAGATCAATGGCAGTATTACTGCCCGACGACTCATTAACAAGTCTGCCGGTATCTTTGAGTCGCTGATAAAGCTTTGTTTTAGGCAAAGCATTCAAGAGGCCTACCATCGCTGTCACAATTCCGCTCTTCTGTATAAATTCAATTTGATTCTGAAAAATTGAGGGTTTATCATTATCGAAACCCACAATAAAACCACCCTGAACTTCAAAACCGGCATTTTGCAGTTTTTTAATTACAGACACCAAATCACGATTTTTATTTTGAAACTTATTACACTCTTCAAGACTTTTATTATCAGGACTTTCAATGCCAATAAATAAAGTTGTTATACCTGCTTTAACCATTAAACTGATTAATTCAGGTTTATCAATAAGATCAATAGAAACCTGGGTATTAAACAGGAATGGTTGATGCCTTTTCTTCTGCCAATCAATAATTGCCGGAAGAATTTCTTTCTCAAGTTCAACTTTGTTGCCTATAAAGTTATCATCCACAAAGAAAACACCACCTCGCCAACCCCATTGATATAATGCTTCCAGTTCATTTATTACCTGTTTTTTAGTTTTAACTCTCGGAAGTCTGCCATTAAGTCTGACGATATCACAAAATTCACAGTTAAAAGGGCACCCCCGTGAAATCTGAAGGCACATTGAATTATAATATTTCTTATTTATCAAATCCCACTCTGGTATTATGGATTTACGAATATCGGGAAAATTTTTAACTTCGTAAATATTTTTTGTCTTCCCTGAATTTAAATCACTTAAGAATTCATATAGGTTTTCCTCTGCCTCACCTAAAACAAGATAATCGACATCCTCGGTAAATTCTTCCCATCCTGTAGTAAATAAGGGACCTCCTGCAACAATTGGCTTACTTAAATTTTTGACTTTTTTAATAACTTCACCTACTGATTCTTTCTGAACAATCATCGCACTGATAAAAACTATGTCTGCCCAAGCAATATCTTCATCCTTAAGCCTGTCAACATTCATATCAATAAGTTTCTTTTCCCACTGCGAAGGAAGCATTGCTGCAACAGTCAATAATCCAAATGGCGGATAAGCTGCTCTTTTACCTATCAACCTTAAAGTATTCTTGAAACTCCAAAAAGAGTTCGGATATTGAGGATATACCAGCAAGACTTTTTTATCAGATTTATCTATCTTATTTATCTCTGCAGTAACCCCGCCTGATTTTATTTTGACTTCATCTGTAATTGGATCTGCAGTCTCACAATCCAATGCTTTATCAACATTAGTTTTTGAATTAGTCATAATAATTTATAAGTATTATTTTTAATAAATGTTTTAAAAAAATACTTTAAGGGGTTAAAAATAAATTGTGAATAGTTGTTATTAAAGCAGTTTAAGAATTATACTTGAATATTATATGTATCGTTTTTCTTTAAAATAAAGAATATCTAAATAATCCAAGCCAATAAATTTTAGCTTCTAAAAATGTTCAAACCGTAAATTTAAAAAATAACCTGCCAGAACTTCTAATAATCTATTTTATATAATCACTTTCAATAATGCCTTAACTTATTTCAATTACTTCTTTTTGTCTCAAAGTAAGTTTATAAAACTTAATGGAAAAAATTATATTCCTTTATTAATAAAAAATCCATAAATTATTTAGATCTTCTGTCTGTTACCTATTCCTGATTTTTTTGTTTTTAATACTTACAATGGAAGATTATGGTGTGTATTCATGCTTTATACTTATGAGATCCAAAAGACATTCTTATAAATACCATGGTTATTTTGGAGTTGATGTAGAAAATGTGTGGGAAGTAACCCAAAAAGATTTGCCTTTTTTAAAAGAGCAAATAGGTAAAATATTAGATGATTTTTAGAATGAACTGAAAAATTCTAAGAAATAGAAATGCAGATAATAATTTTTTATTTCTTGACCCAAAAAATGAGTCTCTAACAAAGCGGACATTTTTCGCTGCACATGGAGCAGAGCAGATGGAGATGATTACAAAAGTAGATGTTTGTAATACTCTTTCCGCAACCTTGGCAAACAAGAGGATCCAATGCCTTGGTAACAGGGTTATAGATCAAGGAAACATTTTCCCGAGTCCTTCTAATAAAGATGTTATAAAGGACTTTAACGGCTGGCGTATTGATCAGCATGACCGCACAGGGCTCTACATTTATCTTAATGCTGTATTTTTTAAACAGATCGTCCCTTTTTCTTTCGAGTTCATCAGGTAGAAGGTCTATTTTTTCACGCCTTTCTTTTATCAACTCCTCTGAAAGACGAGGCCTTTCAAGGTTTTTTTCCATTTCTTTTTCCAGGGCATGATAATATTCTTCAAGATTTGCCACATCCCTCCTGAAGCGCCTTGTCATGGTTTCATGGAAGGAATTTAATTCGTCCATCAGGATCCCTTTTGATTGCTCTTTAATACATTTCATAACCCTTTCCAATTGCCCATCTTTCCAGATGGGCTTTTGAAGAGGAATAAAATTTTTTCCAGCGGCAGAGAACAACTCTGCCATGTGGGGGATATAGGCCCCTGTTTCCAGATTAAAAACAAGACTCACTAGACCCTGCTTTTGCTCATCGCTTTGAGCCGTATACCGGCAGGTCAGGAAGATGTATGCGGTGTTAATTTTTGCCCGGCTCTCCGTTTTGCCCACCGATTTGGAAAAAAAGAACTGCTCCTGGATCAGACTGTCAAAACCCTCTCTTTTTAGATAGTCAAACTGAAGCTGGCAGGCCAACAAAGGTACATCTCCACAAACTGCATCTACCATTTTTTCGAGCAGGGAGGAGCCGTAATTGATAGAATAAACCCCTTCTGATTCAGGGTCTGATCCGGTATTTATATTAATATGCTCAGAGGTCCCGAAAACCTCTGACAAATTTTCAGGCAGGAGAGCTTCAAATCCATGCTCATTTCTTTCCAGCACTGCCCCCTGATTCTCGAGAAATCTACAGGCAAATTCTTCCAGTTCTTGATTGGATTTAGAGTTCATAATTTTCACCAAAAAGTTTTTTATCAAGCTCTTTGGACTTTTGATAGCTGGTTTTGGCCCTCATTAACCTGCTTCCCAGTTGTCCAAAGGCTGTTTTTATTTCTTCTTCAGATCTTGAATTCACCCAGATGTCATAAACCGTTTCAGAAAAGTCCTTCTCCTCCTTGATCCGCCCCAATATCATGTCAATCTCTCCAATCACCATCTCAAACATGTTGATTTTCCTATCCAATATCTCAAGAATATAATCCTCCACACTTCCTGCAGCGCACAGGTTGTAAATCATAACCTCTTGTTCCTGCCCGATACGGTGTATCCGGCCGATTCGCTGTTCGATCTTCATTGGGTTCCAGGGGAGATCATAATTGAGCATCTGATGGCAGAATTGGAGGTTGCGGCCTTCACCGCCAATTTCTGTGGTGAGCAGAATATCCTTGTCCTCCTTGAAGCTCTGAATTTGTTCATCCTTGCTGCGGTTATCCATCTTACCATGAAATAGTGAATGGCTGATCCCTTTGCTTGCCAGAAATTCAGACACATGATCCAGTGTGCCATGGTACTTGACAAAGAGGATCATTTTGCCTGGATAGGATCTAATAAGCTTAAAAAGCAGCCTGTCTTTGCTGGTAGTATGTATAGAGCAGCAAAGATTGTTTATGGCATAGAGCTTCTTTTTGTGTTCGAGGAGCATATCTCGCCTTGCAAGAATTCGGGAAAGGGTTAATCTCACTGCGCGAGGTGAAGAACCCGCCTCAGCCAGGAGATTTTTTAGCAGTAATGTATGACCTGAGCCATTGGTCTCATTTATATCTTTTATCAGGGTAGTGATTTTTTGATACAGCTCGATTTCCAAAGAGTCTGGGACCACCTTTATGGTCTGAGCAAACCGGGGAGGGATATCAATCTTTGCAAAGGCCCTGGTATTTCGTACCATGACCTGTCCAAGAAGGTCTTTGAGGTGGCTGCGGTTTCGGGGATCAGTGGGATCTCCGCGGGTCATGAATTTTTCGCGAAAGTCGGAGGCTGTCTTTAACTGACCTGGTTTGAGAAGGGTAACGAGATTGTAAAGCTCCATCAGATTGTTTTCCACAGGTGTCGCCGTAAGGAGAAGTAAAAACCTTTTTTTCAAGGCATTGATAAGTTTCCAGTTTAACGTGTTTCGATCCTTTAGGTGGTGTGCCTCATCAACTATGACCATGTCATATTCCCTTTGGGTGACTATGGGAAAATTCTTCTTTGACTTAGCAAGATTGATGGATGCAAGAATAAAGTCTTCTTTCCAGAAGGACTGCTCCCGGGTGTGGTAACCAGGATCATCTGTGGATGGAAAGTTAAGTCCGAATTTGACCTTCAGTTCCTCCTTCCATTGGCTTACAAGTGGTGTTGGTGTTAGTATAAGGGCGCTTTTTACCATACCCCTCTGAATATATTCCTTAAGTACCATAAGGGCCTCTATAGTCTTGCCCAGTCCTACCTCATCCGCCAACAAGGCCCGGCCATGAAAGGTCTTCAAGATTTTTCTGGTAGTCTCTTCCTGGAACCAGAATGATCGAACGTTTTTCAGACTATTAAAACAGATAAGACTTTCAAAGGTCTCTTTAAAACGGATTCGATGTCCTTCTAGCGTAAGTTGGTAGTTCTCCAGAGAGGTAAGGTGCCCATCTACCAGGGATTCTTTGAAGGCCACTGGGTCCACCTGAATGTATATAGGGATTTCTGGGAGGGGGCTTTTATCTACATGATCTCCAGGGACATCGGCGTTTTCGGGATAAGCAACGATTTCTTTGGGTTCTTTTTGCCTATTTTCATTCTTGGACGTTTCAATAAGCGAGTTTATGGCCGCCAGCTTTTGTGTTGTTTCCAACTGGGCTTGGCAATGTTTCTGGCTTTTAATAAGGGATTCTCTCAGGGCCTTCTTTCCGCGTGCCTTTATCTTTGAAATGCTCTTTAAAGTTTCTTGAATAACACATAGTGCCTGTTTGTATTTACCATTCTCCTCCAGCAGCTGGCATAAAAGCGGCATTTGGCCAGATTTTATAAGTCCATGATTGTAAAGGCCCAAAAGCGCATTGAGTTCTATGTCGGACCTTTTCATCAAATATCCAAGACGGCCCATTTCCTGAAGGCATTCTTCATTCTTTGGATCCAAACGCAGAACCTTTTCCAGGTAAAAGAGCGCCTTATCCAACTGGCCCTTATCCTCAAACCCGAGGGCTTTATAAAAAAGAGGCTCAGTCTTTTCCCGAAGAAGAGCCCTGACCGGTCTCTCTCGGCGTTCTTTCTGTTTAATCTTCCTCTTGGCCTTTTTCTTTTCCTCTTTTGTCCTGGGCATATACTGACCTCACTAAACGCTTAATTATTTCTCCTGGGACTGCCTTCTGGTCTGTTCTGAAGCCAGTTGCTGCAGACTTGCAAATGATTTAAGGTTTGATGATCCCTCAACGGACTTAACGGCGATATCCTGAACCTTTTGATAGGATTTCTCCAATTGTCCTGAAAGGTTAGCAATCTGCCCGCTCTGCTCTTTTACAGTTTTTTCAAGAGACTCGATTCGAGTTTTGAGCACGTTTCGTTCGCCTTCAAATTCTTTTCTTATTAATTCCTCTCTATTTTTTGCTTCAAGCGTAATTCTTTCTGATGTCTCCTTAATTGTTTTGTTGACAGCTTCTTTGATTTCATCGGGAAAGGCAATAACCTTCTTTTGTAATTCCGCTAATTCTTCTTCCCTTTCGGAGACTGCTTTTTCTCTCCCAGTAAGCTCTTTTTCCATATACTCTTTTTTCAACTGAATCTCTTTTTCTGTTTTTGCCTTCTCATCTTCAAACTTATCTTTTGCCAACCATTGTTCCCGCTTAAAGGTATAGCCATATTCTTCCTTTTCTCTTTCTCGTCTTTTTGCCTCTGCTGCATCTCTTTCTTTGATCTCTGCTTCAAGCCCTTTTTTCTCTTTTCCCCACTCCTCACGAGTTGTGCTGATTTCCCGGTTCAATTCTTCCTTTCGGGCAGTCATTTCCAATTCAAATTCCTGGCGCTTCTTATTCTGCGCTTCTATTAATGCTGCAAGTGTCTCTGCTGATCTTTCTATCTCATATAATTCTTTAAGCTCCTCATCTTTAATTTCAATAGCTTTCTGAATTTGATTGAATTTACTGACCTCTTCCTCCAGTCCATCGGAAATACTGGTTAGTCTTTTTCCTATTTCCAGCTTCAGATTGCCGATCTCTTTAACAACCCCCTCTGAAGATAAGGTCTCTGCCACTTCCACAACCTCTCTCTTCTTTTTTTCTTCAATCTTTTTTTCTGGTTTCAGTTCAGCTTCACTCTTCTCTTGCAATTGTTTCAGAAGCGCATGATAAGCATCAAGCATCTCCTTTTTCGTCTTTGACATAGATAGTTCCCTGACCATTATTTTTTCCTCTGCCATGATTTCTCCTTTCTTTCATTGATAGTTTAATACAAATCAAAAGATGGAACAAGTACTAAAGAATTTGATCTTGAAATTTAACCATAAGAATTTAAAAAACAGCTAAGTATCGATAAAAAATCAGTTCGGAGAGAGTAATTGACAAGGAGCTGTGGAATTGAGCCGCTGTTAGCTGATGTTTCCCCTACTCGTTTAATAATAAGTCAATATTTTCTAATATTTCTTTCAAAATTTCTTCTGATGTTTTTTCAATGAAAGCTGCATTCCTGGATTTCCAATCAAGACTTCTAATTTGATCGGATAAAATTACACCTTCAATTATACTATTTATTCTGACTTCAAAAGGGTAGTCCTTTATTTTACTTGTGATGGGACAAATTATTGCTAAATTTGATTTTTGATTATATTCTTTTTTAGAAAGAACAATTCCTGGTCTTCTTCCTTTTTGTTCATGGCCTTTTTGAGAATCAAATTCCAACCAGATAATATCTCCACGATCAGGAATGTATGACATTTACCACTCCTCTTTCCCATGGGGAGATCCAAAATCTATTTCACCATGTTGATTCTCATTAGTAATTAATTGAATTAGGTCATTTAAAGATTTCTTTTTTTTTGCTGGTCTAATAATTATTTCATTTTCTTTTCTTTGAATATCGACAATGCTTCCATCAAGTAAATGCAATTCTTTTGCATAAACACTTGGTATTCTAAGTCCTAAACTGTTTCCCCATTTCTGAACACTGGTTTGCATATCATCTCCTGTTGCAATGTTTAATGTTTAGTCATAGTATAAACATAAATTGAGGAAATATCAAGGGCGTTATTATGTATAAATGCGTTATTCTGCAACTTACCCTATTTTACCTAAAATAATAGTAAAAGGAATTTAAGTGGCCCTCCAGAATCGATTTAAAGACATGACAAGCAACTGTCTATACAAAATATTTATTGATAATCAAAACAGGAAGGAGAAAAAAATGGGTTAAAATATAAAAATACAAAATTAAAGTAATGTTACATTTTTAAAGACACGCATGATAATTATCATCGACGAGATTGACCCTTTTCAGCAGCTCCTCGTCTTTTAAAAGCTCCATTACAAGCATATCTGCCGCTATATTATGGTCTTCGTCGAACAAAACCGCCCTGTCGGAAACTTCTGGCACAAGATTAAGGTTGTGCGTTGCAAAAATCAGAGTTTTACCCGCGTCTCCGAGAGTATGCAGCAACCTTAACAGCCAACTTTGTGATCTTGGATCAAGGCTGCTTGTGGGTTCGTCCAGAATCAGCACATCAGGGTTTAAAATCAGCACACTTGCGATCGCAACCTTCTTTTTCTCCCCGCTACTTAGTTTATACGGCGTTTTTTCAAGCAGATGTTCTATGTCAAGCATTTGGGCCGTTTCGTTTATACGCTGCTTCACCAGCTCCTGTGAAAGCCCAAACTGGAGCGGACCAAAGGCAAGCTCCTCATACACTGTACTGCAAAAAAGCTGAATATCTGAATCCTGAAAAATAAAACCGATCTTACGGTGATAAACTTTTGAAAATTTATCACTGAAATTTTTCTGCTCTATTTTATCCCCGAAAGCAGTAAATTCTCCGCTTTGCGGAAAAATCAGCCCGGATAGAATTTTGAGCAAAGTGGTTTTTCCGCAGCCGTTTGCGCCTAAAATGCTTATCCTCTCACCTTCAAAGATTTCAAGGCTTAAATCATTAAGCACCGGCTCCTTTTCAGAATAGGCAAACGCTATACTGTCCAATTTAAAGAGCGTGTTTTTTTGTTCAGTAATCAAAACAGATGTTCCCCTGCAATCAGTATTAATACGATGATAACATTATTTATTATAAAAAAAATGTCAGTGCCTTTAACTTTAAATTTATCACAACTGACCGGCCTGCCGGTAAAACCACGACAGCGCATGGCGTCGTAAATCTCTTCGCTCAAATAATGGGATTTGATGAACATATGGGCAACGCTGTGCCCCATGAACCTGCGGTTGTCGCTGGTGTCAAGCTTGCCGACTGTTCTGAGATATCTTGCCTCCATCATATCACACGCCATGGCCGAGATCACGAAAATATAGCGGTAAGCCATATTTAAAACTGATATGAAAAGTAGCGGCACATGCATTAAAGCAAGAGCGCTCGTAATCTTAGACCATCTTGTCGTCAGCAACAGCAGAAATCCGAAAGAAAGCGATATGCCTGCGCGCAATGCGATCCGCAGCGCGACTTCTATTCCGTTCATGGAAAAATAGAGACCACTTTGAAGGCCCATGACTCCGGGCCTTAATACAGTGACAAGCGGGCTGCCTTTAACAAACAAGCTTGTGACACCGGGAATAGAAAAAACAAGCACCAGCACAGGGATATAAAGCCACGACCTTCTGATATAGTCCTTCAGTTCAAGCCCGGACAATTTCGCGTATAGAAGCGGAATCACAGCCAAAATCAAAAGTACGACTATATTTGAGGTAAAGCTGGAAAGCACCATGTAGAAAATGAGGGTTAATAGCTTAACCCTCGGATCGATACTTTGCAAAAACAGCGGCTTCCCCGCAAACTTCTCACAGAATAACTCATTTTCAAACACTTCTGAAATATGCTTGAGAGTTTTTCTTATGAAATGTGTCTTTGAAGCGGATGCTTCCATATCATTATATAAGTTTTTTTCAAGTAGCCAAGCCGGGATATCAGAATAAATGTTGTTTCTCTGTTCAGTCAACTTTACTTGTTACCTTTCTGCGCTCTCAAAATCAATTTTGAAGTGAGTATAATCAGCCCTGATATCAGCACGATGCCGACAACAGCTGACAATATATATCCAAGCGTAGTACCGACCCGGCTGACGCCAAGCGCCGGCAGTGAGTAATCAGGTATTAATGCGTGCCATTTGTCGGCCATCGCGGCAAAGCCTTTTGGTATGTAGCCGAGTTTATCTTTGATTTCGTCGGTGCCCCATTCGCCCCATGCGGTGCCAGTCGCTAGCAAGCCAATTGGCGTGAGTACCACCAAAACAGCAAGAGAAATCAAAATAGCCTTATATTTTTTAAAGGACAGCACAGCCGGTTCATCAGCCAGAATTGGCTGATTTTGGCCAAAAAGCTGCGGGGCAAATTTAATTATGTAAGCAATTGCAGCCGTAGTAACGATACCTTCAAGCGGTCCTGCAAACACTGTGTGGGCTAGCGCCATGGAGGGAATTGAAACGGACAGCGGATACGGGCTGTAAAGCGGTGTGCCGTTTGCCGCTTTGAAAAGTAGCGGCTGAATGCCAAGCTCAAACCCAGCGAAAATGGCCGCTATGTTAAGCCCAACGTAGCTGCCGATAAATGTGCCTACTAAGTTTCTGCTGCTTCCAAGTTTGGATTTTCCGGCAATCAATTTATAAAGATAATAGCCTGTAAACGGCATAACCACAGCCATATTCAGACAGTTTATGCCAAAAGAGATGATACCGCCATCCCCAAAAACAAGTGCCTGAATGAGTAATGCCATAGAAACCGAGATTGTCGCCGCCCATGGGCCCAAAAGAATTGCAATGAAAACCGCCCCCACAGCATGCCCCGAGCTTCCTCCGGCTACCGGCACGTTAAACATCATGATCAAGAAAGAAAATGCCGCGCAAAGCGCAAGTGCAGGAATTCTTTTGCTGCTTAAGGTCTTTTTCACCTTTCTGAAAGCCACGGCCCAAACCGGCACCATACCGGCTAAAACCGGGATTGTTGTCTGCAGACTCAAATATCCATCAGGAATATGCATTGTTTTCCTTTTTTTATAATATTGATAATCGTGTTATCTTTTTATAATTCATAACACGAATATATTAGCATTTAACATAAAACACTGCAATAATTAAAGTTATAGAAATAATTAAAAATTTTAATTAGTGAAAGAATAAGATGGAGTTCGAATTAAATTTTCATATAAAGAGGGTTAAAAAGCTATCTTAAGGCATCAGAATATCCTGATTTATTTTTACGATCTTATCAGGATAACTTTTTCTTTTAATATATTCGTTAATATTTTCACCATTAATTTCAAAATCCGGAGCTACTTCTGATAAAGGCATCATTACAAAATTTCTTTCAGATAATCGCGGGTGAGGCACTTTTAATATATCTGAATTTATACATATATCTTCAATATATAATATGTCTATATCTATAATTCTTGGGCCATTTTTTACAGGCTGACTTTCTCTGCCCATTTCATATTCTATATTTTTTACATAGCCAAGCACAGTGAAAGGATTGGCTGAACTTTTTACTGCAGCCTTGATAGCCAGGTTATAAAAATTATCCTGACCTTTAAAATACATAGGCTCTGTTTCGTATATAGAAGAAACTTCCAGAATCTTAAAAATATCCGATTTGAAAATAAGATATAAAGCCTTCTTAATATTTTCAAGCTTGTTGCCTTTGTTAGTCCCTATAGAAAGATAAACAATCCTATAACCTTTTTTAGAAACCTTCTTAGTGCCGGAAAATAAGCCGGAATCTTTAATTTTTTCAAACTTAATATTATCCTGGTTTTTGCCCTCAAATTCATTATCTGGAGATTTTTTATTTACCGCCAGCTTGTAAGTAACGCCTACGCTATCAAGCTTTTCCTTAATGGGAGGATTTATCTTTTCAACCCTGACTTTCACATTACTTATTAGCGGAGACAACTTTGAAATTCTGACAGATATTTCCTCTGCAAGGGTTTCAAGCAAATCAAACTTATTTTGTGAGTTGATTTCTTTTATTATTTCAATAGCATCAGAATAATTTACAGTTTCAGATAAATTATCACTTCCGGAAAAACTGTCTTTATTTATCTTTATTTCAATATTATAAACAAAATACTGGCCTTCCTGTTTTTCTTCAGGCTTTACTCCGTGATATCCGTATAAACTTAAATTTTTAACAAATATTTTAAACATTATTTTAAAAACGGTAATTCTTATTCTTACTTTTAAACATTTTGAATTGCTTTTACCAGGCTTATAGCCCTGATGGTTTCCTTTACATCATGAACTCTTAATATGTTTGCTCCACTTAAAACACAAACTGCGGCTGCGGCAAGGCTTCCCTCCAGCCTATCCTTTGGCTGCAAATTTAATAGAGCGCCTGTAAAAGATTTTCTTGACGCTCCTATTAAAACAGGATAACCAAGTGATTTAAAATCAGCTAATTTTTTTATAATTGTAAAATTATGGTCAAGAGTTTTTCCAAAACCAAGCCCCGGGTCAATAATAATATTTTCAGGCTTTATTCCTGCTTGCAATGCTGCCGCGCTCTGATTTCTGAAAAAATCATAAATTTCACCAACCACGTCTCCATAAACAGGATTTTCCTGCATATTTTGAGGAGTTCCCTTCATGTGCATCAGAATAAGGCAAGCCCCTGAATCAGCAGCTGTTTTTTTCATATTCTCATCAAACACAAGACCACTGATGTCATTTATTATGTCAGCTCCTTCTTTTATTGCTTTACCTGCAACTTCGCTTCTATATGTATCAATCGAAACTAAAATATCATAATTTTTCTTTATGTAACTTATTACTGGAATTGTTCTTTCAAGCTCCTCTTTTATGCTTGCCGGTTTGGAACCTGGCCTGGTTGACATGCCCCCTATATCAATAATATGAGCTCTGTCCTGAACAATTTCATCTGCTCTTTTATACGCATTTTCCAACTTGTAACATTGTCCGCCATCAAAAAAGGAATCAGGAGTTACATTAACAATTCCCATAATTAAAACTTCTCTTTTAAGGTCAAATTCTTTTTGCCCTATCCTTAAAATATTTTGGGTTTCGTTTTTTTGGCGATTATTTAAAAACTCATCCAGCTCCAGCGACAACATTTTTAATCCGAATGGCTGCAGCTTAATTTTATCTATAAGATTTCTTATATTTTTTTTAGTTCCAAAAATAATGACATCAGATTTATCTCCGGAGCAGTACAATGCATCCCTTGAAGTAGCGACATCACCATTTCTTGCAAGCATTTCCTGCTTTAATATATTTGCAGCCCTGTTATTAACACCGTCTACCCTGATTGCAATATTAACGATCTTGCCTGACATTATTTTTGCACCAGGAGGTGTTGTGCCGATTTTTACAAATTCGCTTAAAGCATCCAATTCATTATTAATAAATATCTGCCTTATTTTATGAGCCATGTTTTATCTTTTAGTTTTAATAAAAAATAATATAAAAAAACAAAATAAATAAAAATAATAATAAAATAAGCTAAAATTAAGCTTGCAAGACAATTAATATTAAGTCAACAGACAAAAAGATTTCAGATTATTTTACTATTGTAAAACAGGAAAAATGAAAATATAAAAAATTTAAAAAAAATAATTATTACTTCAGGCTTATGGCTTGCTTTCTATTTAAAATATGTCCGGCAGCTTAAGTTACCTGTTATCCTTAATTAATGCAAATGCTTCAGCCCTTGAGGCTGCATTTCTCCTGAACAAACCTCTTACAGCGGAAGTTATTGTAACAGTTTTTGGCTTCTTGACACCCCTCATGCTCATGCATAAATGCTCTGCTTCAACAATTACAAGAACCCCTCTGGCTTCCAGTTTTGTTACAAGTGTATCAGCCACTATGGTTGTCAGCCTTTCCTGAACCTGGGGCCTTTTTGCAACGATATCAATCAGCCTTGTAATCTTAGACAAGCCTACTATCTCACCTTTGGCGTTGGGAATATAAGCCACATGTGCTTTCCCGATAAAAGGTATCAGATGATGTTCGCAGACGGAGTAAAACGGGATATCTTTAATTACAATAATCTCATCATGATTTTCATCAAACATTGATTTTATAACAGCAGAAGGGTCCTGATTTATGCCTGAAAATATTTCTTCATACATATCAGCAACCCTTCTTGGAGTATCTTTAAGGCCTTCTCTTTCAAGATCTTCTCCAATGCCTTTTAAAATTAATTTTACGCCATCTTCAATTAATTTTTTATCCAACTAAGCCCTATTTCTATTATTTTAAATTAGTTTTAGCGTCTTTTTTAAATTTCCTGATCTTCTTTTTCTGAACTTGCCTCACTTATATTTGCTGCAGGTTCTGCTACAGATTTTTTTGCAGATTTTCTCATCCTTTTTGGTTTTTCTTCTATATTTTCTATAGATCTGAAACCTTCTGATTTATTGGTATTAAGTTTTCCAAGTATTTCAACAACTTCAGCTTTATTTAAAGTTTCTTTTTCAATTAATATTTCAGAAAGCTCCTTGAGAATTGCGCTGTTTTCAATTAAAAGCTCCTTAGCTTCATTAAAGCTGTTTTCAATTATTATATGGACCTCATCATCTATAACAGATGCAACCTTATCGCTGTAATGAGGCCTTGAAATCAGCTGGTTGCCTAAAAATACTTCATCTGTTTCACCTTTATATGCAACCGGTCCTAATTTATCACTCATTCCAAAGTCAGTGATCATCTGCCTTGCAAGCTTTGTAGCCTTGTCTATGTCATTTTCAGCACCGCTTGTAATATCATTAAATACAAGCTCCTCTGCTACCCTGCCGCCAAGTAACATCTTTATATTGTCAAGCAGTTCAGTCCTGGATTTAAGAAACCTGTCTTCTTCAGGCAAGGTGATTGTATATCCAAGAGCTCTTCCTCTTGAAATAATTGATATTTTATAAACCGGATCTGTGTTAGGCAGAATATAAGCAAGCAAAGCATGGCCCGACTCGTGAAAAGCAATGATTCTTTTCTCCTTTTCAGAAATAACCCTGGTTTTCTTTTCAGGCCCGGCAATAACTCTTTCAATTGCCTGATCTATTTCAAACATGGATACTTTCTTCTTATTATGCCTTGCTGCAAGAAGTGAAGCCTCATTAAATAAATTTGCAAGATCTGCGCCAGTAAACCCGGGTGTCTGTTTTGCAATGGTCTTAAATATTACATCCTTATCCAATGGCTTTCCTCTGCCGTGAACTTCAAGTATTTTTTCTCTGCCTATAAGGTCAGGCCTGTCTACCATTATCTGCCTGTCAAACCTTCCCGGCCTTAGCAAAGCAGGGTCTAAAATATCCGGCCTGTTTGTTGCAGCAATTAATATTACTGTGCTCTCTACGTCAAAACCATCCATTTCCACAAGAAGCTGGTTTAAGGTTTGTTCACGTTCATCATGGCCGCCTCCAATTCCTGCACCTCTGTGCCTTCCGACTGCATCAATTTCATCCATAAAAATAATTGAAGGCTGAGTGGCTTTTGCCTGTGCAAATAAATCCCTGACTCTTGAAGCGCCTACGCCTACAAACATTTCAACAAATTCTGAACCGGAAATACTGTAAAATGGAACCCCGGCCTCCCCGGCAACTGCACGCGCAAGCAATGTTTTGCCGGTTCCCGGAGGACCATAAAGCAGAACTCCTTTGGGTATTTTAGCCCCCATTGCTTTAAATTTTCCCGGATTTTCCAGAAACTCCTCAATTTCCTTCAGCTCTTCAACTGCTTCGTCGACTCCGGCAACATCTTTAAAAGTAATTTTGTTTTTCCCTTTGCTTGCTACTCTAGCCTTGCTTTTTCCAAACTGCATAACTTTTGAGCCGCCCCCCTGCATCTGGTTAAACAAAAAGAAAATAAGGCCGAACATTATTAAGAACGGAAGAGCACCAACCAGAAGCTGAATCCATATTGACTGTTTCTGGTTATCAACTTTAAAAGGAATATTTTTATCAATCAAATACTTTGAGATATCATAGTTCGTCAAAAATGACACTTTGAACTTTGTATTATCCTTTAATGTGCCTTCAATTGTCCTATCGTCCCCTTTTACTACAAGAGAAGTGCCGGTGTTTATTTCACTCTTGTCAACTTTAGCCATAAATTCTGTCAAGGTTAAATCCTTAACCTGCGGTGTCAGGAACAGCGGGTTCCTGAAGATAAAAAACATCACCACTATAAGTAATATTAAAAGCAATATATTTTTTAAATTTCTTTTCAAATTAAATCAACTCCTGTTTATTTAGATTCACTTTCCCTTATTTAAGAAGCGCTAATACTCTACGCAAAAATCTGCAAATATTTTTAAAAATATTTATCCCAAATTAAAGCTAGTTATACATGATATAATATTTAAACTGTATTTTCAATATATCCGATATATGGCAGGTTCCTGTAATTTTCAGCATAATCCAAGCCATATCCTACTACAAATTTGTTTGGTATATCAAAACCTTTATATTTGATTTTATTTTTAAATTTTCCCGGAACATCCTTGTCAAGCAAAGCACAGATCTCAACACTTTTCGGATTTCTTGCTTCAATATTTTTTACCAGATAATTAAGAGTTCTTCCGGAATCAATTATATCTTCTATTATTAATACATCCATGTTTTCAATGCTGTAATCCAGGTCCTTTGTAATTCTTACAACCCCGGAGCTGACCATCGAATCGCCGTAGCTTGAAACCGCCATAAAATCAAAAATTACCGGAATAGATATTTTTCTGCACAAATCAGCTATAAAAATAAAAGAGCCTTTTAAAACAGCAACCAGTACTGGAGTCCTGCTTGCATAGTCTTTGGAAACCGCAGCGCCAAGCTCTTCTACCTTTTTCCGCAGGACTTCTTCAGAAAATAATATAGTTATATTATCCTTCCAGTCATTTTTTTCATTTTCAGAAGCAAATTGTTCCATAACACCTCATTTATTAAAAAAATTAATAATAAAAAATAAAAATCAAGATAATAAGTAATTATATTACAAAATAAATAAATTACTCCCAAATAATTAAAAAACAAGCGGTTTTATTTTCACGCAAATCAATATATCAAGTTAGTTCTTAATTAATAAGAATAAATGTAAGGAAAATAAAAATTTTAAACTTAAAGCATTATCACTTAATTATTTTTAAATTAATCTTCAATTAACTTTAAATAAAGCAAGATTCTTGTTTTATCTTCAAATTTTACCCTGTCATTAATTCTTAAATTTCCCACCCAGATAATTTTTTCAGAGTCGCAAAAAACAGGTACTGAACTCCTTAAATAAAAAGGTACCCTTAAGTCAATAAAAAAATCCTGCAGCTTTTTTTCTTTATTCATTCCAAGCGGGGTGAATTTATCCCCTTCATGCCAGCTTCTGACAATGACAGGAAATTTTATATTATTTATATCCATGTATGCTTCATTGTTTCCTGAATGCATAATGAATTTTTTATCAATTTCCTCTGCCTTAAAAACTTTAATTTGCAGTTTAAGACCCGATTCATTAATATTTTTAATAATTTCATGGACTGTATTTAATTGCGGATTTTTATTTAAAGTTTTTAAGTCAACTTCTTTCCCTTCATTTGTCTTTAATAAAGCAGCAATTTCATCTTCATCAATTGCAGCAAATACTTTATTTAAGTTTTCCGGTTTTACATTTAACTGGTTATTTTTAAATAAATCCGAAAGGTTAATCTTGCTGCTGTCATAAATATATATAAACTCTCCTTCTTTTATAAAAAATATTCCGCCAGGCAGGCTAATTTTCTTATTCTCCCCGCCGTAATAGCAGAATTTAAGAATACCTCTCACATTTGCAGAAATAATATCTTTGGCATCTCCTTTGACGAGTTCCATTAATTTAAAAATCAAGGCAGTTTTTAAACAACCATCCAGATTTTTGATATAAGAGACAGATATCTTTATAAATCCCTTATCATAGACATCCTTTATGTCGGCGCCTTGTTTTTTTTGAATTTCTTTAATGATTTTCAGAACTTTATTTTCAATATACTCACTGTTTAATCTTAAATTTTCAATTGTATTTAATATATTGCCTTTAAAGCCATTCCCAAATTCATTTTCCAGATAAGGAATTAAATTATTCCTTATCTTATTTCTGAAATATTTGTTTTCCAGATTTGTCCTGTCAATGCAATAACTTATATTGTTGGAATTTAAAAAATCAGCTATATCTTTTTTAAAACTTAATATAAGCGGCCTTATTGTTTTCCCATTTACTGGCTTTATGCCACCCAAACCCCTTAGCCCCGCGCCTCTCATTAGATTCATAACAAATGTCTCCAGATTATCATCTGCATTATGGGCAACTGCTATTTTTTTTATAGAATTTTCAACACAATATTTTTCAAGCAGGCTTTTCCGGAGAAGACGGGCGCCTTCCTGAAAATTCAATTTCCTTTCAAGACACCACTTCAAAACATTTATCTTTTCGCTGAAGAGTTTTATGTTTAATTTAGAGCACAAATCCTCTACAAAACCGGCATCTCTGGTGGAGTCTCCGCTTCTTGTTGAATGGTCAAGGTGGAAAGCATAAAGCTTTAAATTATATTTACTTTTTATGAGGTTAAAAAAGTAAATAAGAAATACTGAATCAGGCCCCCCTGAAACAGAAATCAGGACAGAATCTCCCGGACTTAGCATATTGTACTTTTCAACAGCTTTTACCGAATCAGAAATTAATTTAAGCATTATATAAACTATTTAAATCTTTAAATTCATAAAAACTATTTTTATCACTTATTTCCATCAATAATATTTTTTTGTTTGCCACTTATCTTTGCCAAATTCATATCCCGATAAGATTTATTCAAAAACCTTTCTGCTGATCCTTTTTATTGAATTTGATTTTCCTGTTGCCTCATCAATATCAATGACTACTCCATTTATCCAGTTGTCTGAATCTGCGACACTAAACCTTTGGGGCAGCATATTAATGAACCTGTCTACTATTATTTCCTTTTTAACTCCAATGACAGAGTTGCGAGGCCCGCACATGCCTACATCTGTTATGTATGCAGTTCCCTTGGTGAGCACTCTTTCATCTGCAGTCTGTACATGGGTATGCGTCCCTATAACTGCGCTGACCCTGCCATCAAGATACCAGCCTATTGCCACTTTTTCGCTTGTAACTTCAGCATGAAAGTCAAGTATTACAATCTGCGTCCTCTTATTTACAAAACTTAAAACCTTATCAGCTGTTCTGAACGGACAGTCAAAATTGTCAATAAAAACCCGGCCGCATAAATTAAAAACTGCCACTTCATGCCCCTTTGTTTTTTTATTAGAAAAAATATAACAGCCATTGCCAGGAGTGTCAGGAGGATAGTTTGCCGGTTTGATTAGTCTCGGCTCTGTTTCAAGGTAACCAAAAATTTCTTTCTTTTTAAAAATATGGTTACCGCTGGTAATTACGTCTACCCCAAGCCCTAAAAGAGTGTCACTGATTTCAGGCGTTATTCCGATTCCGCCTGCAGCATTTTCTCCATTAACAATTACCACATCAGCTTTTTCTTCTTTAATTAAAGCATCCAGATCGTTTTCAAGACATCTTCTTCCCGGACTGCCGATAACATCTCCCAAAAATAAGACAATCAATTTTACCTCTATTCTATTTTTAAATTTTTAATCCCAAAAATTAATTTTCCAGCTTCCATCTTCGTCTTTCACTAACGATATGACCAAGTCTTTATAAACTTTTTCTTCATTATCATAGCTGTCAATCAAATCAATGCCTACATTTGCAATATTATTTTTAACTTCTACCCAGTTAATTTTAATTTCAACAATTTTAGTTACATTTTTTAATTCTTTTCTAAAATCATCAATATTATGGTCTGATTTATCCTGGGTTGATATCAGGTTGAATGCTTCTTCCAATTTCCCTGCTTCCAGATATTTAAAGAAATTATCAACCACATTAACGGCGGCATTCATTGCATCATCGCCTGATAATTTATTTTTCAGGAGAGTCTTAATGTCAACTTTTTTACTGCATCCTGCCATAAATGTAACCAGGCTTAACATAATAAGCAATATGCTTATATAGACCAGAATTGATTTGGCTTTCGGATTATAAGTTTTCAAGCTGAAATTTCTCTGCATCATAATGATTTAAATTATAATTTAAAAGTCATAATTAATAAATTACATTCAAAGCGATATGCAGTAATTCTGCACCATTATAAAAAATAAGGGCAGCACCTGTTAAGAACCGGATTAATGTTTTGGTTGCTAAGCCTATATACTTTATTGCTTATCCTGGTTTAAGCGCCAGCATTAGAAGACATTATGTCAAGTGCAGTCGCCAAATCAATTCCAATATGTTTAAATGCAGCAAATATTTTTAGCAGATTATAAAAGAGGTAACAAGTAATAATTGTTATTAAGATGTTTAGAATTTTGAAAATTGGTAGCGGGGATAGGATTCGGACCTATGACCTTCGGGTTATGAGCCCGACGAGCTACCAGACTGCTCCACCCCGCAATGCAATGATAATAACAGAAATATTATTATAAATAATTTTCATAATTATGCAAGTAGAAATTATCCTTGACGACATGGACAAAATAACTAATTACTTTTGAACTTCTTAAGGTAGAAAAAAAATAAAGAGCGTAATATGCCTTATTCTTTCACTTACTATTTAAATCTTCTTCAGAATTCTTAATTTTAATCATGGTTGAACGGCTGAATTCTTTTTTTGCAAATAACTTGGCAAACAATGATTGCTCTTCGCTAAGAACTGTTTCTATTGTTGTTAAATCAAGCCTTAAAAGCGGAAAGTATTCATCATTTTTTTTAATAAGAAAGCCATTTTTAATCAGAAATTTTAATGGAATCAAATGCAGATTTTCAAATTCCTCATCTGACATATTATCATTTTGTCTTTTAGCTATCGTTTCAAGGGATTTTATTCCAAGTTTTAATGAATCCTTTTCAACAGAAAGAAGCAGTCTCTCAGGGGCTCCGAAATCCCGATATTGGGGCTCAACAAACATACAGGCAATAAAAATGCTGTTATTGTCAGGTGGGTAAACACTGAATTCCTTTAATTTAGGAAATAAATAATAATTTCCATAAATAACCATGCCTTTAATTTCGTTTTTATTTATATAAGCAATTTTAATCTTCCCGCCATTTCTGATAAAGGTTTTGAATTCATTGCCATGATTCTTGCGATTTTTTATCTCAAAAAGTTTTGATCTGAAGAAATCTAAAAATTTGGGGGATTTCTGAAACTCTTTAACGAGGCTTATCCTGTTGCATTCAAACCAGTAAGTGCAAGTCTGGCATCTCAATTTCAGCTTTGAAATATCTTCAAATTCAATGTCTATTATTTTTATATTTAAATCCATAATTATTTCTCCTTATCATATATTATATCTTATCCTGCAGGTTGAACAACTTTTTAAGATTCGTTTAGACAATTTAAGGATTACTGCTGCTCCCAAAACCTGATAAAACATTTTATTTTTAATTATTTTATGACAGTTTAAAATAGCTTGTTGACAAAATCATAGTATTATATTTAATATAAGTTTACTTTTTTACTTAGTTCATCGTGTCCCTGTAGCTCAGAAGGATAGAGCAAAGGATTCCTAATCCTTGTGTCGGCAGTTCGATTCTGCCCAGGGACACCAGATCATGCCAGGATAAAAAGATTAAAAAAATATAATATTTGTCAATAGAAAATTATTTGTAG
>JAPLCN010000032.1 GCA_026392215.1 Actinomycetota bacterium
AAAAAATGAAAAATCAGCACAAGCCAAGGATGAAGATAAGAATAATTTTAAAGATCTGGACATTAACAAAATAAAAGAAATTGTAAGTCTGCTTGAAAGCAGCAGCCTGGAGGAAATAAAGATTGAATCCGGAGATATCAGGGTAACACTTAATAAAACCTGTAAAATAATCAGTGGAAAAAGCACCGGTAATTTTGAATTGGCCCAGTTAAAAGATATTATTTACCCGGCAGAAAAATCAGTAAATCCTGCCGGTGCTCCTCTGTCCTCCGATTTTATAGAAATAAAATCTCCCATAGTTGGAACTTTATATGCATCTTCCTCCCCAGGTGAGCCACCCTTTGTCATTGAAGGTAAAACAGTAAGCAAAGGCGATACATTGTGCATTGTTGAAGCTATGAAACTCATGAATAAAATTAATTCTGATTATGATGGAACAATTGAAAAAATACTTGTGTTAAATGAAGAACCAGTGGAATACGACCAGACAATTATGGTTATCAAAATAAAAAACTAAAAATATGTTTAAAAGAATATTAATAGCAAACAGAGGCGAAATAGCAGTCAGAATTATCAGGGCATGCAGAGAGCTCGGGGTTGAAAGCGTGGCTGTTTTTTCAACAGCTGACTCGGAATCAATGCATGTTAAGCTGTCCGACAGGAAAATTTGTATTGGCCCGCCTCCGGCTGCCAAAAGTTATTTAAACATCGGCAACATTATTTCAGCTGCCGTAGTAACAAATTGCGACGGTATCCATCCGGGATATGGTTTCCTGGCAGAAAACCACTTATTTGTTGAACAGGTGATATTAAATAATATTGTTTTTATCGGCCCCCCGCCACAGTTAATTGATTTGGCAGGAAACAAATCAAAAGCAATAGAAATAATGAGAAAAAATAATATTCCGGTAATCCCGGGGTCAGTTAGTAATGTGGAGACAGTAGAAGAAGCAATAAGATTTGCAAAAAAAATAGGTTTTCCTGTAATAATAAAAGCTGCATTTGGCGGAGGCGGCCGCGGAATGAGAATTGCAAACAATGAAAATGAGTTAAAAAGTCTGTTTCCTGTAGCTAAAGCAGAATCAAAAAACGCTTTCGGAAAAGATGATTTATATATTGAAAAATTCATAAGCAAGCCAAGGCATATAGAATTTCAGATACTGGGAGATAATTATGGCAATATATTTGCACCCGGATCAAGAGAATGCTCAATTCAAAGAAGGCATCAAAAACTTATTGAAGAAGCCCCTGTTGCCAATCTGTCAGAAAGAACCAGGACGTTAATGGAAAAAACAGCAATAAAAGCTGCCAAAGCCCTGAATTATAAAAATGTGGGCACTTTTGAATTTCTGGTTGACAGCCATGAAAATTTTTACTTCATTGAGATTAACACCCGAATTCAGGTTGAGCATCCTGTAACAGAAATGGTTACAGGAATTGACCTTATAAAAGAACAGATAAAAATTGCTGCAGGTGAAAATATCTCAAATTTGATTAAAGATTTTATGATGAAAAATAGAAGCAACCCAGGGCTTGCATTTGGACACGCAATTGAATTCAGGATTAATGCAGAAGACGGGGAAAACAATTTTACTCCGTCCCCGGGCAAGATTAGCAGCTGCCTTATTCCAGGAGGTCCGGGCATAAGATTTGATTCTTTTATAACTTCAGGCTCCGTAATCCCTCCATACTATGATTCTCTGCTCGGCAAGCTAATCGTCTGGGGTATAAACAGGGAAGAAGCAGTTACCCGTGCTATCAGGGCCTTAAATGAATTTAAGATTGAAGGCATTAAGACTACTATTCCTTTTCATTTAAAAATTCTTGCCAATGAAAACTTTAAAAAAGGCGCCATAAACACTGATTTTATTGAAGATGAAAAACTTCTTTAGATAATATCCTTTGCTGTAACAATAAACTTGCCGATTTTGAACTTTAAACAATGACTATATAATCCTTAACCATTAACTTTTTAAGTGACAAACCTTTACTTTTAATTGACAGTGCATATAGAACTTGCTATATTTCATTCTTGTATTATCTAGATTATTAACATTATCCTAAAAAAATATGGTTTTTGCAGGAGAAAAATTATGGCAATAATTTTAGAGGAAAAAGAATTTATTCCCAAACCACGTAAAGGCTGGCATTTAAGATGGGTTTACAAGCCTTTGTTTTTTATCGAAGAAGCAATCAAAAAAGCCGGATTTGACTGTCGTTCATGTGGCCAGTGCATACTGAGCACAACCGGATTTGTATGCCCAATGAGATGCCCGAAACAATTAAGGAATGGCCCTTGCGGCGGTTCTTCTCTTGGAATGTGTGAAGTAGACGATAAAAAAAAGTGTGTCTGGAACGAAATATATGAAGGCACAGACAGCCTTGATAAAATTGAGCCTCTGGGTAAATTTCAGCAACCGATGGATTACAGGCTGACAAATAAATCAGCTATCGTTAACTGGTTAGACAACAGAATTGAAGGCATGCATCTGTATCTTCCAGGGAAAGGTACTGTTTTTTATCAGCTACTTAGGAGCTTATTCCATATAATAAAAATCAGATGGAGAAAGATTCTACATCCTTCAAGATATTGGGAAAAGCACGAAACACATTATCTTAACGTTTAATTTGTAGATTTTAATTGTTGGACAAAATGGAAATAATTGTATGTATTAAGCAGGTTCCCGGGACTTCAAAAGTTCAGGTTGATCCTGTAAATATTTTAAATCCAGGCAAAATTTGCGAGGGATAAATACAAGCATAATCAGTTTGTAAACCGAGTTATAAACCCAAAATACTTAGAAGGTGTATCTAAGAGCATGTCCGAGAATAAGAATCTAAGTTTTTTACATACCACATACAGTATAGCAGTCTGCTGTTAGACACGGTATATTGTGGTTCTAACTTAAAAATATTTGTCCTCGGACAGGCTCCTAGAGTTGTAATAAGATAATTTGATTTTAATTAGTTACTCTATTTTATTTTCTACCTGTTCTTCTTGCTTAATCTCTTTTAGTTCTTCCTCTTTTACTGCCTTTACCTCTTTTACTTTTTTAGTAATAAATCCAGTTGCTGTATAGTTTGTTTGCAATACCTTAAACCCTAAATTTGTTGAGGCAAAATTACTTGCAGCTTCTCTAATCTCTTTAGTTTTATCAGTTACACTTATACCTGTAATAAGTTTTGAAAAAATGTCGATGATTATTCCATTCTGTCTGGGAACAACTTTTACCTGTGGGTCTATCACGCCTTGGATATTATTTAGGCTTTCTCTAATTTGCTTTGCTGCAGTCTTTTGGGTAACCATAGTTTTTCCAAACTGGTCAGTAGATATATTGGCCAGTTTTATTTTTCTTCTGTAAAATTCAAAGATAAGTATTATAAGAGCAATGACTAAGACTAAGGATAGGACAGCTGTCAGAATATAGATGTTTAAATTATTTACATATCTTATAATACTATCCGCAACTGTAGACCACTTAAACAGATTTACAAAAAATATATTTACTATTGTAACTATTGAAAAGACTCTTAGACACAACATCAGTATTATCATTATGATTCTATTGAATATGTTCATCACTATCACCTTCCTTTTCTAATTTTTTAAGTAATTTTGCAGGATCACTTTAATTCAGAAGTGCAGTTTGGTCAATTATTCAGTCTGTTAGAATAAAAGTAACTTTCATTAAAATGCGGTATTCAGCAATTTGTCCTTTATCATCTACTGTAACTTCAAAATCTTTTACCCATGCGGACTTGACATTTTTGAGAGTTTTATGAGCACGGGCAATGCCCTCCTTTATTGCATCATCGAAGCTCTTTGGTGAAGATATTTTAATTTCTGTGACTTTTGCAACTGTCATTTGTAACCTCCTTTACTTTGATTAAATTAAATTTTTTATAATTTCATAACAAATATTTCAATTATATTTTACTACTTTAAAAGTGATATATTAAAGTTAATTTATATATTATATTAAAACTTTTGTTTCATAAATCCTTGATTCTGCTCCATTATACTACTATCCTTACCTCAATTAATAACTTAAAATATTAATATACAGTCTGAATATCTGCACGGATGCACACGTTGACCGAGATGAACCAGAATTTATTGTTAATATAATTTATATTAAATTGAGATTGAGTTACCCTGAAGCCATTCTGGATTAATTGCAAATAATTGAGGATTAAGCCAATAATATGCTTTTTTAATTAATCTATAAGTCGAATTATAAACTAAAAATGCTTAAGAGATTTATTTAAAGTTGTGTAGATGTTTTAAAAACCTTTTTATTTATCATTATCTCATTACAGGCCTAGGAATAAAAAGGATCATGATAAAAAAATATCCACTCAGAGACATAAGAATTGACTAATTAGATTAGAAGTGTGAAAAAAATTGATTCAAAGAATAGAATTCTTAAATTTTAACTATCTTATATTCTTTATTCCCAATTCCCATTTGCTGACCATAATTTAACTGCCAATTCCAATCTATATCTTTATAAATTGCTTTAAATTTATCTTGGTCTTTAAATTTATCTTTAGTAGACCATAACGGATTATAAGGAGCATCATTAATAAGGTCTGCGGATGCTTTATCAACAGCAATTGGATCATCAGATAGAAGAATTCCCAAATCAGGCACAATAGGAGCATTGGAGAAGTTACCGCAATCACATCCAGGCGAAATGTCAATTAAGAAATTTATATAAATAATCTTTTCTTTTTTTTGATTTTTTATTCCCATTACATATTCGACCATTTTCTCTTGTAGTTTTTTAGCTTCATTTGGATATTTAGGAGAAATAGCCCCATACTTGCAAACACTTATGCATTCACCACACTTTACTCTGGGAAGATATTCCGAGTGTTGTAAAAACTTTCCTTTAATAGAGGCACATCCCATAGCCAGATTCTTTATAGATCCTCCAAAACCTCCCATTGGATGCCCAGTAAAATGAGTTGCAGCTATTATAAAGTCAGAATGAAAAATAGCGCTGGCAATGTAGATCTCACTAAAATGATTGCCCTTTATTTTAACGATCTCTTGATCTTTTCCAATTAATCCATCAGCTATAATAATAGGTGCTCCAACAGTTTCAGATGTAAAACCATTAATTTTAGCAGTTTCTAAATGATCGATTGCATTATGTCTCTTATGAGAATAAAGCGTGTTTGTATCAGTTACAAATGGTATACCACCATATTCTTTTACCTTCGATACAATTTTACCTATAAAAGGTGTTCTTATATATGCATGTCCACCTCTTTCTCCAAAATGCATTTTTATAGCTACTCTGTCACTACTTTTAATAGTTGTAAATAACTTAGATCTATCAATCATTATGGCTAATCTTTCAATAAGACTTTTGTTTGAATCTTTTTTTACATCTACATGGTAAACAATACTTTTATTACTTATTGATTCTTTCTTCATAATTAGCTCTCCTGCAAGGATTAATGTTTTAATGAGAATTATTATGGAAAGCAGGTAAATAGTCAATTATTCTTTCATTTAGATTTTTATATGAGTTATTTAATATAACTTTTGTCCAAGTGTCCAAGTGTTGTTGACTCTATATTAAATAAAGATATCAAACAGGCAAATAAGACTTGAAAATTCCTTAAAAAAATTTTGTAGAAGTTACTTGTGCTAGTTGCCGAGTTATAAACTGAAAATACTTAAAGGATGTGTTTAAAGTTGTAAAAAGATAATATTCAAAATTAAATAATAAACCCATAAAATTTAAATAATTTTCGAATTTTTTATTATAATTTGTAATTTGCTCTGAATGGAAATGTTAAATTTTCTAAAACTCAATCGAATTGACACATATTACTTTGTTCCAAAGTCGTGAATAATTGTGTTAACACTCTTTTCTTTTTCCATATTAATTTTTACAATTCTAACTTCTTTTTTCTCCTACAGTAATCAAGTTGAAGTGTAACGAATAATGTTGAGAGATATTGATAAAACCAGCTTATTTTAAATTAAGTTATTTTAGTATACACTGTGTCCAAGGGAGTGGGTTCACTCCCTTTACCTTTCTCAGAATCTAGTACAGTATCATTCTGCCATTCTGGCTTTCCTCCTCGTAAATAAGATATAAATGCCGCTATTAAACTGAAGGCAAAAGATATTGCAAAAGCTATCCTCAAACCTGAAACAAATTCTGAAACAGCTATGGCTAATGCTTGATGAAAGGATTGCCAATGCCAGACCTATGCTGATGATACTACCTGCATTAAACATCATAATTCTTACACCAGCAGCTATTCCTCTTCGCTCGACTGGAACTGAGCTCATTATTGAATTTGTATTAGGTGAGAAAAACATACCTGTCCCAAGACCCATTACGATCATCCAGATAATAAGTTCTAATATAGTGGTTGTAGCTTTAATTCGCACCATTCCCAAAAGCCCAATTGCTGATATTAAAAGTCCTATTGAACTGAGTTGTCTTGAACCATACCTATCTGATAGCCAACCGCTTATTGGTGACATGATCATCATTGCAGCAGCAAACGGTGCCAGCAGCATTCCAGAAGTAATCGGATTTATTCCTTTTATTCCTTGAAAATAAAATACAAGTAGAAATGTTACAGATCCTCGTGCTATACCATTTAGAAGATTGCTTGTATATGCAAAGGCAAGTATTCTTGTTTTAAAAAGTTTTAAGTCAAGCATGGGTTGTTCAGTTTTATTTTCAACCAAAATAAATAGGATAATAAATAAGACTGCGACCAGAAAAAGGATTATAGTAATAATGTTTAACCATCCTATCAATCCACCAAATGTCAGTGCAAGTAAAAAAGCCAGGATTCCAACAGAAAATAATATTGTTCCTTTAAAGTCAAATTTCTGATGTTTTGGTAATATATTCAGTTCCTTTAATTGTATCCATGCCCATATTGTTCCTATAAGACCTATGGGAATATTAATAAAAAAAATAAACCTCCAACCGACAGGTATTATAGCGCCGCCAAGTATTGGACCTATTACAAAAGCGACGCTTATTATCATACCGTTTATACCTAGGGCTTTCCCCAATTCTCTTTTCGGAAACGCATCGGCAATTATAGGGACACTGCTTGATTCAAGCAATACACCTCCAACTGACTGCAAAAGTCTGAATGATAGGAGCTGCCAGCCTGATCTGGATAATCCGCATAACAGTGAGCCTAACATAAATACCATAAAACCACTTACATATAATTTTTTTCTGCCAATCATATCGGCAAGTCTTCCAACTAAAGGGACAAAAATAGTTAGCACAAACATATAAATCATAACGACCCACATAACTAAAGCTATGCTGGTTTTTAAGTCTTTCATGATTTCTGGAAGTGCTATGATTAAAGTTGTACCACTTAAAACCGAAAAGAGGGCACCAATCGAGGTACATGATAGTGCAATCCATTTGTACTCAACCTTTTTTCTCATTCATTTTCCTTAGCTAACATAATGCTGCCTTAGTTCTTCTATGAAATTCTTGTCTGCTAAAATTTTAAGGCATTTTCTTTAATATTTATAACGGCTTATATTAGTTAATTTATTAATTATATGCAAATAGAAAAAGATATTAGGAAAACAAAATTTATAAACTGGATTATAATTATTAAAAATCACTACTTATATCTTTGTCAAAGATAGGAAGTGAGATTAGCTTAACTAAAAAATTATCAATAATTAAAATACTTAAAAGGTTTATTGATTAAAAAAATGAATTGATCACTTGTGTCAGTTGCCGAGTTATAAACTAAAAATACTTAAAAGATGTGTTTAAAGTTGTAATAATTAAGTTATCATTATTTATCATTTTATTTCACAAAATATTTAAGAAAATAAATTCAATTTTTTTATTATAAAAAAGTGATGGTATTTCATAGTCCTTTAGTACCATTACAATAATAAATATTTTATCTAATTTCAATTCTTTAAAAGATTCTTCAAACTTTTTTAACTTTTCAGAAAAAAGAGATTTTTCTATTTTCTTTCTAAACATTTTTAGCTCAATTATAAAATTATAATTTCCAGCCTTATAATATAAATCAAATAAAGGTTTATTCAAATTGGGACTATCTACATTAATAAATTCTCTATTTAAAAAAGGTTCAAATTTTGTTTTTAAAAACTCTAAAATTTCTTTTTCACTAGCGATATAGTTTTGAATTTCACTATAATTCGCTGATATCGCTTTATCTTTAAAATTAATTTTGTCACCAAATTCTTTTATAAAATTGGGAATTTCTATATTAATTAATAAAAACCCTAAAATAGAGTTAACAATAATCATAAGCAAAATATCGTTAAAGAATTTGAACCTGTTTAGCTTCTTGAATTGCAATTGAAAAGAAATAGATCTCATACAATTAATTAGTTTTTATAAACCATTTCAGACATCCTTGTCACTTTAGCTGTCCGTCTTGGCTGATCTTTGCGGTATGGATACTCCTGATTTTTTTAAATATCATAGAGACGATAAATGCCTGTGTTTACCCTGTAAAATTGGTATTATGAGAAACCCTACGATAAGTGGCAACCAGAATGAGATTAACCGATATGCAAGAACAACGACTACCGCTGTCGAGCTTGGCACTCCCAACTCGGTATATAACCCAACCATTGTGGTTTCAATGACACCAACACCTCCAGGAATGATAAAAGCCATTTTTCCCAGAAGCAATGGTAAACCGTAACCAATCAAAAGTATTCCAATACTAACCTGATTATTTGCTGCGATGAATATGAAATAGAGTGTGAGCATGTCAAAAACTACATTAATGGTAGCGCCAATTAGAGACCCACGCCAACCGCCAGCTATCAGCGCATCCGCAGCACGAAACATCCCTGCCAACCAGTCAGCAGTTTTATTAGGATCAAATACCTTGTGGCGAAGTTTCGCCCAATATCGACTCATCCAGTGTATAACTCTTGCAAAACTTTCCCGCTTTGTGAGTCCCCAAGCGAGCAAACCTATTACTACAATTAAAACAGCCAAGGTAAGGATAAAACCGAGCAGCTGAAGCTTGGATAATTCATGAGCCAGAAGCAGATATATCAAGCCAAAAGTGGAGATCAGTATGAGAACGATATTATTGAATAATCCAGGTATTGTTCCTGCAAGTGTAGCAGCTTCATTGCTTACTTTTTCTTTTTTCATCAAACGGTAAGTCGCAGCAGTGGTTCCAACAAGACCGCCAGCAACCATCCCAAAACTGGCACCTGCCATTGCGATCATCACGCCCTTGAAAATTGATAGTGAATGTTCAGAAAAGCGTACAAGAGATTTGAGCATATATCCGCTACCCAAGTAGCTTATAACCTGGGCAATTACTGCCAAGATTACCGCCCATACGAGCATATCCTTGATCACTTGATAGGAATGTTGAAATGTAGCGATCTGCGGTAATAACAAATGCAAAGCCAATCCCAGGACGATGAGCAAAATAATATAGCTCACTTTTTTTGCACGAGAGGTTGGGGATTTTATAGGATAATGTGATTCGTTGTTTTGATCAGCCATCAATCAGTTGTTCCAAATTCCATTAAAGGTTAACCGCCCGATAGAATATATGCGTTATATCGTACACTTGGAAGCAAGCTGGATTTAAAACAGCCTTATTTTCAAATTCCAGATTTGTTTTCTCTAAAATTATTCCCTCATCTTTGATTTTTAACATTATTGAAACTCCTTTAAACTTATTCTATTTCAAAAAAAGCATAAAAACACTAACATTTTTTTAATATATTATCACACTTATATATTTTCATTATTTTCAATATTTTTAACTTTTATTTATGGCGGTCAAAAATTGTGTATTAGTTCGCTTTATGCTTGACACCCTAAAAACCCTGTTATATACTATGCATAATACATAGTATTAGCTAAAAAAGGCCAAATATAACAAGAAAAAAACTTTCTATCAAGTATCTTCAACAAATGGTTAAAAGATACGCGGGGAAAGCCGGCATTAATAAAAGAATTTCACCCCATACCTTGAGGCATACATACGCCACACAATACTACAAACAAACCAAAGACATTGAAACTTTGAGGCGCATTTTAGGCCACTCCGATATCAGCACCACCACAATATACATCACCCTGGCCAACATTGATGTGGAAACCGGTATGAAAGCCTGAAAGCCTTTAAAGATTTTGTATAACTTGATACCTTTTTGGTTGCCGCCTGCAATGGCCTATTTGCAAAAGTGAGGAATTCACTGTTGCAGAAGTAGGGAATTTATTTTGCAATACTGTCCTATTTCATTCTGCAATAAATAACGACAAAAGTAGATTTTAAGGACAGACCCAGAATTACCTAAATATTTGGGATATTAGCAAGGATTTTCCGAGGACAAATTTAGGTTTATTTGTTTGGAATAATTATCTCTTAACCATTACAGTCAATGCTTTTGGAACAACTTTGACATCTACTGGCGCTGTCCCTATCAATTCTCCATCTACTTGAACCAACATTTTGTGTCTGGAATAAATATGCGCTTCCTTGATTTGATAATATTCTCCTCTTAAGTATGTGTTTGATTTCCCGCTTGATAATGATGAGATGAATTTTATTATTTTCCACCAACTTTTCCTATTGATGACAACCAAGTCAAGAAGGCCATCTGTTGTGCTAGCCTTATCTGCTATTTGATATTCCCCAGCATAGTCTTTAGAATTTGAAACTATTACGAAATAGCCTACAGAGTGAGATTTATGCTCAACATGAATATTATACCATTCATATGTTAAGAGCTGTCGAATTCCAGAAAGCAGATATGCCAATTTTCCCCATCTTTTCTTGACTTTTAGATTGATTCCTTTTATTAACTTTGGAGCAAATCCGACCTCGACCATCATAGAAAAATATCTAGCTTCCTCATTTGTTTTTGCATAACCCAGGTCAATCTTTAGTCTCTTGCCGTGTGCGATTAATTCTGAAGCTTCTTTCGCATTAAATGGTATTCCTAACTCTAAAGCAAGAACATTTGTACTGCCAAAAGGTATGATTGCAAGTGTTATTTTTGAGTCACTGATACCATTTATGACTTCGTTTACTGTCCCATCTCCACCAGCCACAATAACCATATCATACTTGTTTTTTGCGCCCTTTGCCAGTTCCATTGCATGCTTTGGATGTTTTGTAAATTTAATATCTAATTTTATACTTTCTTTAACGCAGCTTTTTCTCACTTCTTTTATAATTTCTGCAGCAGTTGTTTTCGGCACAAAAACTCCTATTACTCTCTTTTCCAATTTTTTAAAACACCAAAAACATTTGAAACTAAAACATACTCTGATCCAGTATGAATTAAAGTTTGACCATTACGTGAAGTCTATCTCTAAGTTCTGCAATTATGCTCATTTAAGCCTCTTATATTAACAATCAATAAGT
>JAPLCN010000147.1 GCA_026392215.1 Actinomycetota bacterium
GAACAAAGATAATTGCCACCATCCAGAAAGGCGGCATAAACCTCCTGTGGCGTCTTGTCGACAAATTGCTTGTTATGGAGTATGTCAAGAACCTGCTGCTGTTCTTTAGAAGACAAGGCCAGTGGCGGCACCGGACGAACGTATCTTTTTTCTGGTTTCTCTCGTTGATTCTTCCACCGGTAAAAATTAGCCCGTGAAATTACCAGGGCATTGCAAGCCGATTTAATGCCCACGTCTTTTGCCAGGGAATCTGTCATTCTCATGAGTTCTCCTCTTGATTGCCGTCGAGGGAGAGCTGAAATATCTCGGCAATTTTTTTTTTGAGTCTCTATGATAAGTTCGGCTTTTTTCAGCCTTGACTGCAGCTTTAAAATCTCCTTTTCCTGTTCTGTGATACGGCGGACAGATTGATCAGCCTTTTGTATTTTGGGACCTCTCTTCTTGGATGAAATGGCATCTAATGTACCTCGCTCTGTCTGATGATACCAGGTGGCCAAATTTGAATAATATAGACCTTCCCTGCGCAGAAGGGCACCGATTTGCCTTTGTTCCTTGCAAACATCAGCCTCCCTGATGATACGGCGTTTATATTCTGCAGTGAAGCTTCGACGGGTTGCTTTCTCTAAAACCTCGGTATCGGAAACAACAGGTATGTCCTTATACCCGCGTGAAGCGTCAGTTGAGGGAATTCCAGTCGCCCTAGGAGCTCCTTGTATTTCCTCAACTGTTTGATTAAGGTTCATAACCATGACTTCTTTCTTTTCCATTTACGTTTCTCCTTCCCGCCCTACTTTAAACTATTTAGGGGGAAGTGTCTCACTTATATTGACACAGAGGGCAACGTGGTAATCCGTGCTTATATTCAGACTGTATATTAATATTTTAAGTTATTAATTGAGGTAAGGATAGTAGTATAATGGAGTAGAATCAAGGGTTTTGACATAACTTGAGGTTACATATAATAAATTATTAAGATGAAAGGAATATTATGAGTAAGGTTATATTAATTGTTGTCGGAGTAATTATAGCTATCTTGGGAATTCTTGCACTTTTTCCAATGATGACCCTGGGTTTGTGGCTATCTATAGTTTTAATAGGAATAGGAATTGTAAGCATAATTTTAGGGTTTCTTGATAAGGGGAAAAATGTAATAAAAGAGGAAGAACTAAAAGAGGTAAAGCAAGAAGAACAGGTAGAAAATAAAACAGAGTAACTAATTAAAATCAAATTATCTTATTACAACCTTAAACACATCTTTTAAGAATTTTTAGTTTATAGTTCGGCTTATAGACTAATTAAAAAAGCATATCATTGGCTTAACCCTCAATTATTTGCAATTAACCCATAAGGACTTCAGGGTAACTCAACCCCAATTTAATATAATTATATTAACAACCAATTCTGGTTCATCTCGGTTCATCGTGGTCATCCGTGCAAATATTCAGACTGTATATTAATACTGCAATTCAGACAGTAAATTTCAATAATTATTGATATAGAGATTATACCCTTAAAACAACCGGGTTTTAAGGGTATAATCTCTATCTTCTCCGCCTGAAAGAAAAAAAGCCAAACAAATTTTAAAAGTCTTGCATTTTTTCTTAAAATATGGTATGTATAATATAAAAATACATACAATATTATGGACATAAGCGCTATAAGAAAAAAAATATATTTATTAGAGCAGCAGAGGCAACAACTTATCTTAAGTCTACTTAATCCCAAAGATATGATAGCAGGATCCCTTTACGTCACATACAAGAAGTGCGGAAATAAAAGGTGCCGCTGTGCCAAGGGAGAGCTTCACGGCCCGTTTAATTACATCTCTAAAAAGATAGATGGTAAAACCGTTCTTACCTTTATAAGAAAAGCAGATGAGAAAGAAATAATAAGGCAGGCAGGCCATTACAGGGACTACATAAAGGAAATGGCAAAGCTTAACAGGATTGATAAAAGAATCTATGACAGTATTAAAAAAATAAAACAAGCCAAAACAAAAAATTATGAGCGGCCAAAAAAGGTTTGACTTTTTTGTCTATACCCAGAACAAATCAAGAGTAGCAAAAGCCCTAAAAGAGGGGGATATAGACTACGGCACCTTTTCTAAGATGGGTTTTGTTGATGAGTTTTTTGCTTTTCTTCTATCTACTGACTTTTTTGCCTTCTGCGAAAAAACATATCCAAGTCCAAGGGTCAAAACCGAGGTTCCCCCATGGTTTCTTCTATCTTCCCTGCTTGCGGCAAAGATGTACGGGGAGGAGAGTTTTAGTAATATCCCATACGTTTTAAAAAACGGCTCAATACTAAAGATGCTTGGACTAAATATAGGACCTATGCCCGGCTTTAACAATAAAAACAAAAAACAAAGACTATATCCGGTAGATCAGGACTGCATAAGAAAATTCTTTAAGGACACTGACCCGGATAAGCTTACCAGCTGGTTTAATCATGATATAGTAAGCTGGATGGCCAAAAAGAGTGCATTCATAAGCGGACTTTTTATAGTAGATGCAAGCTACGTGCCGCTTCCTGATAACTCAAACTACAAGAATGCAGAATATGTATGGTTAGACGAAGACGGAAACCATGCCTCACAAGACACTCCCGGAGCAAGACTTACTCTTTGCTATAAGTTTTCTTCTCTTCTAAATACTGACAGGGACGGCAGTTACTATATATACGCCGGAGCAAGAATTGATCCGGGTAGTATTAATGGTTTAAATGAGGGAAGAGAGCTGGTAGACTCTTTTATCGCAAGCGGAGGATATACAGATACTCTTTTAATAGACAGGGGTTATCTTGACGGGGCCACACTTACCCATTTTAAAAAGGACTACCGAATAAACTGGGTAATTCCCCTAAAGACCAGTATGGCCGCATATGATGACGCAGTAGGTCTTTGCAGGGCAAAAAATGTTGACTGGAAGACATACCACGTTGAAGGGAGCAGTGACGGATTTATAGCAAGAAAAGAGGAGGTTACCACCTTTTATGACATAAGATCATGGGAAAGCCTAAAAGTTCCCCTGCATGTATCAATAAAAAAAGAAACTGACTATGAAAGTGGAGACATAAGCTACTTTGTCTTAGCCCACAGCAAAAAATACAAATATCCCTCTGAAGCATTTGATCTTTACAAGAAAAGGACAAAGATAGAGGAGAGGCACCGGCAGTTAAAAGGTTTCTGGAATTTTAACAATTTCAGCTCTCCTGCCTTTCCCCTGGTAATTACGCAGGTTATATTTAAGCTGGCAGCCTACTCACTGATGCAGCTCTATCTTCTAAGGGAAGATATGAAAGATCTGGCAAACAAGACAATATCTACAATTACAAAAAAGGAGAAGGCCGGAGAGTGCGTGGTAATACTTTACAGCGGCTCTCATTATGGTGTTTTTGATTTAGATGAGTACAGCTTTATCTTAATGAAGCTTAAGACTGATGCAAAGAACAGGCTTGCAGAAAGGATTAAAACCTGGAGTAATGCACCTCCGTAGCTTCCCATTTAGGAAAATATTTTAATTTAATTTTAAAGATTTTTTTAAATAAATTTAATCCTTAAATAGCCTACCTCTTTTTTACCAATTTCTGCATCTTTATTAAGATTTAAAAAATATTTTTTGATATAATTTGTTTTTGCTTAGCCTCATTTCATAAAAAGAGTTGATTTTTCTGTATCTGGGCTCATTAGCGGGCTTTTACTGTCTGAATTACAGAAGTCCTTATCTTAAAATTTCTTTTATAATTTCGATTTGATATAATCAATAAAAGAATATATTAGCATCCTGCAGCATATTAAAAAATATTATTAAAGCTGCAGCTGGCAGTACATCCGCCGAAGGTTCCTCAGGCGAAAACTCAAGTTCAACACAAATTGCAGACATTCCTGCTTCATCTGCCGGAAGCAGTGAATCAGGTAATGGAAACAATTAAAGTAAATAATTAAATTTAAAAAAATGTCAATATTAACTGAATTTTTAGACGAGAGCTTCTCAGGTAAGAGTAAAAATAAAAGCTATTATCTTCGTAGCAAATACAGAACTATTAAGAAGCAATACTGCGAAATTTATAACTCTTCAAAAAAACTGGCTGCTTTTTTAGCTCAAAATGGTGTCACTAAAGGTGACAAAATAGTAATAAAAAGCCCTAATTCACCGCAATGGGTAGCAGCTTTTATTTCCTGCCTGAAAATGGGATTTGTAATAGTTCCGATTGATTATAAGTCTGATTTTGATTTTGAACAGAAAGTTATAAGCAAAGTAACTCCCGAATTTATTTTATATTCTAAAGAAAACGAAACACTTCATCAAATTACAGGATTAATAAAAAATTCAGGCATAGGGGAAATAAATGGTATTAAGTTAAACAAAGTATCTGAAAAAGGAAAAGTATCAGATATTAAACCGAAAATCGGATTTAAATATTTAGATTTTAAATTAAAACCGGAAAACAGCTACATAGAATTTAATAATCAAAAAACAAAAATATTATTGCTTGAAGACATGGAAGCAGTTGTTAAAGATTATGACTTTGAAGATGATATTTATGAAAAATTCCAAATAGAAGACGATAATTTAGCGGAAATTGTTTTTACCTCCGGCTCGAGTGCAACCCCTAAAGGCGTAATGCTTACCCATAAAAACATCGGTTCCAACTTGAAGGCTGCAAAACCTGTAATAGAAAGATGGAAAAGTATTTTTAAGTTAATGATTAACCCGAAGTTATTAAGTCTTGTCCCATTAAGCCATATGTACGGGCAGGTGATAGGCATATTTATTCCTTTAATGATTGGAAGCTCTGTTGTATTTTTTAACAGTATAAATCCTGAAGAGATATTAAAAGCCATAAAGAAAGAAAAAATATGGATTTTAGGAGCTTTGCCAAAGCTGGTTTCCATAATTAAAAACCATATAACTAATAAATATAATCTTAATTTGGGATCATTTAAAAAGAAGTATAAACGGTTGAGGAATGTTAAATGGTGGATAAGATTCCCATTGTTTTTAGGAATAAAGATTAAAATCGGCTGGAGGCTGGTTGCTATAATTTCCGGCGGAGCTGCGATAGATTTTGAAACAGAAGATTTTTTCAGATGCCTTGCTTACAGCGTTTTCCAGGGTTACGGGCTCACTGAAACAGCTCCACTAATAACATTGACTGATCCTGCAAAGAACAAGGAAGGTTCTGTCGGAAGTTTTTTAAACGGGCAGGAAATTAAAATTATTAATGGTGAGTTATATATAAAAGGGGACAATGTAAGCTGCGGATATTATGAATCAAACAGCAAGATTGGCGCAGCATTTAAAAGCGGCTGGTTTAAGACCGGGGATATAACCGAAATTGATCAGGATGGAGATGTATTTATAAAAGGCAGAATTGATGATTTGATTATCCGTCCTGACGGGTTAAATATTTATCCCTATGATATTGAAAATGCTTTAAAATCAACTTCAGACAAAATAAGAGATTGTGCAGTGTTTGGCATTGAAAAAGGATATGAGTCTGGAAGCGGAAAGAACTTTGGACTGGAAATTCATGCAGTTCTTCTGATGGATTATAAAAATTACCCTGAAATTGCCGAAAAAGAAATAAATGAAATTATCAAAGAGACAAACTGCAAATTAAATTCCTATCAAAAAATTGACAGTTTTAGTATATGGGATGAATCAGACTTCCCAAGAACTTCTACTTTAAAACCCAAAAAAAATGAAATTAAAAGGATTGTTATTGAGAAGCAAAAAGTCCAAAAGGGACCTGTGCAATGGAACGAACAGAAAACTGGCGGTAATGGATTTTCCAGGACAGAAGAAGTTGATTTATATAACCTTATCAACTCTTTTCATAAGATTAAAAAGGATGAAATTAATAATGAAGCTAACCTTCAGGATGATTTGGGGTTTGATTCCCTTGATATGATAGAGCTTTCCTGTGCTATTGAAGAAAAATTCAATATAGATGCAGGAAGTTTAAATATTACCAGAGATACAAATTTAAAGGAGCTTGAAACCCTGATTAAAAACCCTCTAAAGGAAACATATAAAGTGCCTTTTTATAATTTTCCTTACAGCATCTTTTTTATAATTCTAAGAACCATATTCCAGTTTATGATGTTTCCATTTGTTTCAATCTTGTACAGGCATAAATATATTGGCAGTGAAAATTTGAAAACTTTAAAAAAGCCAACTGTTTTTGCTTCCAATCACGTGTCCTTAATAGATACCTTTGTTATCTTATTTTCTCTTCCATTTAAAATAAGATTAAGGCTAACTACGGTAATGTCAATTGAACACCACTTTCCCCGTTATTTTAATGGAACAGGCCATAATATCAGAAGGTTTTTTGAAGCAACTGGTTTTTATCTTTTTATATGCCTTTTTTTAAATGTCGTTCCATTATCGAGAACTCATGGATTCAGGCAAAGCCTTGAAAACATCGGGAGCTTAATTGATAAGGGTTGGAATGTCTTGATATTTCCGGAAGGAGCCATAACAATTGACGGGAATATAAAAGAATTTGAACCTGGAATTGGAATTATTGCAAAAGATATGAAAGTTCCGATAGTTCCAATCCGGATAGATGGCTTGCACGATATTCTGCATAACGGGATTTTGCCTCTTGGGCATTTTCCAAAAATTCCGCTGGTAAGGGTCAGCTACGGAAAACAAGTTGAAACGATGGAAGGAAGCTATCAGGAAATTGCGCACAATTTAAGACACATAGTTCTTAAATTATGATGAAGCCAATTATTTGTTTTTGATTAATTCTGCGATTTTTTTTATGTGTTTGGGGGTTGAGCCGCAGCAGGCGCCTATAATTGAAGGTTTAAAGTCCAGGTATTTCTTTACGTTTTTAGCCATTATTTCAGGAGTTTCACTATAAACTGTTTTTCCGTCCACTACTTTGGGGAGACCTGCATTTGGCTGAAAAATAAGTTTTACATCAGGATTTGCATTTCTCATCTTTTTAACTGCTGCAAGCATTTTATCGGAACCAACGCTGCAATTAGCGCCGATTACTGCACAACCTGCATCAAGAAGTGGCTTTATGGCATCTTCAGCTTTATTGCCCATTATCGTGACACCATTTTCATTAAATGTGAGAGTGCATATGGTTGCTATATCTTTGCCTGTTTTTCTTACAGCTTCAATTGCTGCAAGTGCTTCACTCAGGTCCATCATGGTTTCTATAAGAATTATGTCAACCATTTGAGTCTTAAGAAGAATCTGAACTTGCTGTGAAAAAGAATCAACAGCATCATTATATTCGAGATCCCCGAATGGTTTCAGCAGTTTTCCGGTTGGACCAATATTTCCGGCAATGAATACGGGTTTTAAACTGTCTTTTGTGTTAGTAATGTAGCTTTTATAATTATCTATTGCTAATTTTGCACAAAAAACGGCTTTTTCATTTATATTTTTAATTTCAGATTTAAGACCACTGGTTTCAAGCTTTATGGGATTTGCACCAAATGTGCTTGTCTGAATTATATTGGAGCCGCTTTTTAAGTAATTTAAATGAATTTTCGAAAGTATCTTAAAGGAATTTTTATCTTTGCTTATAAACAATTCAGAGCTTGTAGAAATACCCAAGCCCTGCAAAACTGTCCCCATGGCGCCATCGCCAATGAATAGACTATTTCCTAATATTTTTAAGAAATCATTTTTAGTAATCATGAAAATAAAAAATTATTTATTTTTTCTCGCCCAACGGGTTTTTTTGAGCATCTTTTTATGCTTTTTCTTACGCATTTTCTTGCGCCTTTTTTTGATTACAGAGCTCAATGCTTCTCCTTCTGCTCCAAGGTCTACCTGAAATGATATTTGTGACATCCTCACGGCAATAAATTACCGTGCATCCCTTTGGGGATTTGGTTCCTGCTTCACAGAGCCAACTTGCAGTGCAGAGGTTGTTTTCTCCACAGGCTTTAATTCGGATGTGTCCCACCCTATAAGAGAATATTTTAATAAGGACAGGCAACCTTGTCAATCAAACAAAAGTCGCTCTCATCTCGGATTTGAAAAACCGAGGATTCCCACTTTTATTTCTAAAAAGATTTAGTAAATCTCTATTATAATGATTTTCTAATTATAGAAAAGATATTATATACAAAACTTTATGATAGTAACACTTTATAAAATAAATTCAATAAGAATTAATAAATTGTGCTGTATTGTAATTGCATGAAATTAAAATTTTTATTGACACACAATATATTGTGGTTTAAAATATTATTAAACACAATATATATTATATTTTATAAGAAATTTATTATTTTTGTTTTTATAAATTTTCCTGAATTTAGGCTAAAAGATTTCCAAATTTTTAGAATTTGTAATAGATTTGTTTATTTTTTTAAATTTTGAAAATCTATTTTTAATCTTACAGGCAAATTTATTTTAAAAATATTATCCCGGGAGAAGGATATGGAAGATAAAAAAGAAAATTTAATATCTGAAGAAAATAATGAAAGTTCAGATAATATTGCCGATAAAGATCCGCATAAAGGCTATTATCTTAAGAAACAGATTAATCTGACTAAAAATGCAGTTACTGTTTTAGAAAGAAGATATTTAAAAAGGGATGAATACGGCCATCTTCTGGAAGAACCCATGGATATGTTTTTAAGAGTAGCAAAAAATATAGCAGCAGCAGAAAAAAATTATGGTAAGACAAATGCCCAAATAAGGGAAACAGAAAAGAAATTTTTTGACATAATGACTGATTTGGATTTTCTTCCGAACTCTCCGACATTAATGAATGCCGGAAGGGAGCTTCAGCAGCTTGCTGCATGTTTTGTTCTTCCGGTGGGCGACTCAATGGCTTCAATTTTTGAAGCTCTTAAAGAAACTGCTTTAATACAAAAGTCTGGAGGAGGAGTCGGGTATTCTTTTTCCAATATCAGGCCGAAGAACGATGTTGTTCTATCAACAAAAGGAGTATCAAGCGGTCCAATTTCCTTCATGACCGTATTTAATGCCGCAACCGATACAATTAAGCAGGGAGGCACCAGAAGAGGCGCCAACATGGGTATCTTAAGGGTTGACCACCCCGATATTTTAGAATTTATTACTGCAAAAGAAGATAACGAAAAATTAAATAACTTTAATATCTCTGTCGGAGTAACTGAAGCTTTCATGAAGGCTGTTGAAAATGATGGAGAATATGACATTTTAAATCCCAGAACTAAAGAAGTTGTTACAAGATATAATGCAAGGGAAGTTTTTGAAAAAATTGTAAATCATGCCTGGAAAAACGGAGACCCTGGAATCATATTCCTTGACAGATTAAATAAAGACAACCCAACTCCTCATATCGGTGTCATTGAAAGCACCAATCCATGCGGCGAGCAGCCTTTATTACCTTATGAGGCATGCAACCTGGGCTCGATAAATCTTGCTAATATGGTAAAGGAAGAAGATGGGATAAAATCCATTAATTTTGATAAACTAAGGGAAGTGACAAAAGCGTCTGTAAGATTTTTAGATGATGTAATTGATGTAGGCAAATATCCTCTTGATAAGATTGCTGATATGGTTAAGGGCAACAGAAAGATAGGGCTTGGCGTTATGGGATTTGCCGATATGCTGCTGATGCTGGAGGTGCCATATAACAGCGAGCAGGCTCTTGAGATCAGTAAAAATGTGATGAGCTTTATTAATGATGTTTCCAAAGAGGCTTCAAGAGAGCTTGCAGAAGAAAGAGGAGAATTCCCTAATTTTAAAGGCAGTGTTTATGATACGCCGGACGGCTATAAAATCAGGAATGCAACTACAACTACAATAGCGCCAACTGGCACTCTTAGTATAATTGCAAGCTGCTCCAGTGGAATAGAGCCTATATTTGCAATTTCTTTTGTTAAAAATGTCATGGATAATGACAAGCTGATCGAAGTAAATCCATATTTTGAAGAGGTTGCAAAAAAAGAAGGGTTTTACTCAAAAGAACTGATGGAAAAAATTGCAGAGAAGGGTAGCCTGAAGGAAATAAGTGATATTGGGGACCAATATAAAAGAGTTTTTGTAACTGCACATGATATTCCGCCAATCTGGCATGTAAGAATGCAGGCAACTTTCCAGAGTTTTGTAGATAATGCTGTTTCAAAAACTGTTAATTTTCCAACTGATGCGACTGTCAAGGATGTTGAAGATGTTTATATGCTTGCATACAGGCTAGGCTGCAAGGGAATTACAATTTACAGAAATAATAGCCGCGAGTCCCAGGTTTTAACCATTGGAGAAAAGAATAAAGATAAGGTAAAGGCGCTAGAGGATAGTGCGGCAGTTCAGGAAGGTGCTAAAAAGTTAACGTCAATAAAAACAGCTGGCGGGAAACAGGACATTAAGGAAGAAAGGGGAGAAGAAGCTGATTTGAAGGTTTCAATAAAGCCACGCCAGAGACCAGAAGTAACTAAAGGCATGACAAAGAAATACCTTATAGGCAGCTGCGGCAAGCTGTATGTTACTGTAAACTCTGATGAAAAAGGAATTTGTGAAGTATTTACCAATACCGGAGAAGAAGGATGTGCAGCTCTTTCTGAAGCATTAAGCCGATTAATTAGCGTATCAATCAGGGCTGGAATCGATATTACCTCAATAACTCATCAGGTTCTTGGAATAAGATGCATTACTTGTATTGCTGACAGGAACACCCATGTTTTATCATGTCCTGATGCAATAGGTAAAGCACTGGAATTTTCTCAAAACGGAAGCAATAAATTTGACCTGGACTTTGCCGGAGGGCCAAAATCTTTAATGATGTGCCCTGAAGAAGGATGTGGAGGCATTATGGAGCCTGAAGGCGGCTGTTATGTCTGCAGAGTTTGTGGATACTCCAAATGCTCCTAAAGAGTTCTTGGAAAATATCTATGCCAGAGCAGCTATTTAAACTCCATGTATGCTTTTTTAAAATAATTAAAAGATTTGCTCTCTTTTTCTGCTGATTAACCTGTTAATTAAGCCAATTGATAATACAGGTATAAGTGAGCAGACGATTACAACACCCCACTGTGAAAGATTTAACCTTTGAGTTTTAAATACATTCTGCAGGAATGGTATATAAATAATTCCAATCTGAAGGACCATTGAAGCTATGAAGGATAAATTTAAGAATTTATTGGCAAACAAGCCTTTTTTAAATATTCCGGTATTGCTGAACCTGAAATTATATGAATGCAGCAGCTGGGTTAAAACCAGTGTTGTAAAAACTAAAGTCTGAAATATTTCTTTGTCATGGATAATACTGTGAGTATCAAATAACTTTGGACCGATGAAATAAACAGATAATGCCCCCAATGTTAAGATAAGTCCCTGCCATAAGATCATTGCCATGTTGGATTTCCCAAGGATGTTTTCCTTGTTCTTAACTGCCTTTCTGTCCATAATATTTTTTCCCGGAAGATCAACTCCAAGCGCAAGAGCAGGGAAGCCATCAGTAATAAGGTTCATCCATAAGATTTGGACAGGAATTAGCGGTATGTATAAATCATTGGCAGGTACGCCCAATAATCTGAAAATAAAACTTCCTAAAACTATAGATATAAACATCAGCAGAACTTCAGAAATATTGCATGAAAGCAAAAACAGGATAAACTTTTTTAAGTTATCAAAAATAACTCTACCTTCCTTTATCGCTCTGATTATTGTTGCAAAATTATCATCAGTTAAAATCATTTTGCTTGCTTCCTTGCTCACATCTGTTCCGGTTATTCCCATTGCAATACCGATGTCTGCCCTTTTTAATGAAGGAGCATCGTTAATCCCGTCTCCGGTCATTGCTACAATATGATGGTTTTTCTTTAATGCTTCTACAATGTCAACTTTATTAGTAGGGGACACACGGGCAAAAATGCTTATGTTTTCAATTTCTTTTTCAAGCTCTTCGGGAGCCATTTTATCTAAAGCAGCACCTTCAATTATTTTTTCACCCGGTTTTAATATTTGAAGCTCTTCGCCAATTGCTTTGGCTGTAAGAAAATGATCTCCGGTAACCATTATGACTTTAATATTTGCTTTTCTGCATTTTTCTATTGCGGCATATACTTCAGCTCTTGGGGGGTCTATCATTCCAACTGTTCCGCAAAAAATAAGGCTATGCTCTTCCCTGATAATATCTTTTACTTTCGGGAGCTCTTCCACATATTTAAAAGCAAAGGCAAGATTTCTCAATGCCTTGCCTGCCATTACTACTATCTGCCGTTCAATTTCCTTTATATCATCTCTGGCTAAATCCTCAACATCTCCATTTTTTAATATAAATGCGCATCTTTTTAAGATTTCTTCAGGAGCGCCTTTGGTAAAAATAATATATCCTTTTTTAAAATCCAATTCCTGTCTTGAAAAAACAGCCCTTTCTTTTATGTAGTCCAGCTTGCTGGTGAAACTATCAGGATTAAGTTCATGTATCGTTGTCATCATTTTTCTGACAGAATCAAAAGGCTCCTCGATTTTTCTTGGCATTCTTGACTCATAATATGGTTTGGTTAAGTTAAAAATCCTGCCCATTTCAATAAGTGCTGTTTCTGTAGGGTCTCCGAGCAGCTTATGGCCTTTTTCATTTATATAATATGCATCATTGCAAAGGACAGCATTTTCAAGCAGTATCATTAAAGCCATGTTATTGTCAAAATCCTTATAAATCTTATCAAGTGATTTTGGAATTTCTTTTTCATCAGGTGGCGCAGGCCTGTCTTTTTTAAATGCAGTAAGCAAATTCTCATAACCAGAAATTTCCTTTCCTCCGGCATAAATTTTCCTGACAGTCATCTTGTTTTCTGTCAAAGTCCCTGTCTTATCTGTACAAATAACAGTAACCCCGCCTAAAGTTTCTACTGAGCTTAGCTTTCGGACTATGGCATTATTTTTTGCCATTCTTTGCACGCCTAATGCCAGCGATACTGTAACTATTGCAGGAAGCCCCTCAGGGATTGCAGCCACAGCAAGCGCAACAGCAACAAGCAGCATTTCAACTACAGTATTGCCTTTTAATATTCCGGAAACAAATACAATAACACTTACTGCTATGCAAATTATTCCGATTTTTTTGCCTACAGATTTAAGTTCTTTCTGAAGAGGCGTTGCCTCTTCCTCTCCCTGAACAAGGCTTGCTATCTTTCCTATTTCAGTTGTAGTTCCGGTTTCAACAACTACTGCATTGCACCTCCCCTTTACAATAGTGGTTCCGCTGAAAACAATATTTTTTCTGTCTCCCAACGCAATATTTTCACCACTTATAACTTTTATATGTTTTTTAACCGGACCAGATTCTCCTGTTAATATAGCTTCATCAGCAATAAGGTTAACCTCACTTATTAATCTTGAATCTGCAGGAACAAGATCTCCGGCAAAAAGCTTTATAATATCTCCGGGGACAAGAAGTTTGGAATTGATTTTTATTTCCTTGCCGTTTCTGATTACAAGTGCAGTGGGGGCTGCAAGCTCCCTTAATGCTTCCAGTGCTTTTTCAGCCCTATATTCCTGGACAAATCCAAGAACAGCGTTAATAACAAGTATAATTAAAATTACAATTGCATCTGCAATTTCCCTCACAACTATTCCTGAAATAAATGCGGCAGCAATCAGAATCCATATCATGAAATCATTAAATTGCGAAAGAAAAATCATTACGGGTTTTTTCCTGTTCTTTTCTTTGATTTCGTTATATCCAAAATCAGCAATCCTTTTTTCAGCTTCCTCGCTGCTTAAACCTCCTGAAGAATCAGTCCCTAATCCCGTGACAATTTCTTCAGAATGCTTTGTATACCAGAATTTCTGATTTATTCTTTCCCTGCTTATTTGATTTTGCGTTTTATCTTCTGATGATTTTTTATCCATTATTCTTAAGTTCCTATATAAATATTATTAATTGTTAAATTATAAAATAAGAAATATTTTTTGATTTAAGCAATTTATAAAAAAGGGATTATACATATAATAGCAAATAAAGTATTGCAAGGTAAACCTTTGTTAATCCTTAACCCAGATATCATGAAACATAACCCACTGGTCAATATTTTCTGTTATGTATTTTTCAAGCACTTTTATAAGTATCTGCATATTTTTTTCAAGAAGTTCTTCTTTGTTTCCTTCCCTGATTAATTTAAGTGGTTCGCAAATCACCTGGCAATGATGGTATTTTCCATCCCTGATTATAAAGCTTGGAATAAGAGTGGCGCCAGATGCCAAAGCTATCTGGACTGCGCCTGATGGGAGCATAACTTTTTTACCCAAAAAGTTATAAACCCTTGCTGTGCCAGCGGGATCCCAGTCAGTCGGAATTGCCACAACTTCATTATTCTTTAAAATTCTAAACACGCCCAGCATTTTATTGGCATTTAAAGTATTAAGGCACTTGCTTTTTCTGTTTTTTTCAAAATATTTATCCAGAAATCTGTTTTCCCTGTATAAGCCCACTCCCCATAGCTTAATTCCCTCGGCGCCTATTCTTGAAGCACCCCACTCAAAATTTCCGATATGAGCTGTAAAAATTATCGCACCCCTGCCGTTTTCCAGTGCTTTTTTTAAATTATCAATCCCATCCAGTTTTACGTTCCTTTTGAGTTGTTCAATTGAAATAATTCCGTTTTTAAAAAAATCAATTACATTTTTTGCAAATTCAAAATAAATTTTTTTAGAAATTACAGCTACCATCGGGTCATTTATGTCCAGATTTAAAACATTTGAGACATTTATTTTTACGCTGCTTACGTTTTTGCGGGTAATCCACCAAAGCCATGCAAGGCTCTTTCCAATTAAAAATGAAACCGGATAAGGGGTAGTGCAAGCAATAAAAGCAGCAAGCATATAATCTACAAAACCAAAAAAATTATATATTGAATTCAAAACCTTTTGTGTTTTATTTCTCATCTAATACTGCATTTAAAAACAATGTTAAAAAGCTTTGTTATTTAAAGATTGCTAAAATATTGCTTTCTTGAATGGTGTTAATCTACAAATATTGTATAATGATGGTAGAAACTTAATACTATTAAATTTTTAATTTTAAATGAAGTAAAAATTCTTCTTAATTTCAAATACTAATTTATTAAAACTAAATGGAGGTAAATAAAATGTCAAATGAATTATTTAATTTTGACAAAATATTAACCTATTTACCTACGGAAGAACTTGTAGTAAGCGCTTATCTTTTAGTTGATGGAGGACGGGTAACAAAAAAAGGGTACCTTTCAGAGTTAAATTCAATGATCGCTAAAACAAAAGAAAATATTGAAGCAGCATCGGGATTTGATAAAAGCAAGCAAAAAAGGATTTTTGATACCCTAGAGAAAATTAAAAGTTACGTGGGGGATTTATTTAAAAATGAAAACGAAAAAACACTTTTAATTTATGCCGGGACAAAATCTGAATTATGGCAAGTATATAAACTGCCCATAATATTGAAATCAAAAATAATAGTAGATCCGAAACCGCACACTCAAAGCTTAAGATCTCTTTTGCATAATTATAAAAAATATGGTGTTTTGCTTATTGACAGGGAGAAAGCACAGATATATCAGGTTTATCTTGGAGAAATAAAGGAATATCTTGCAGCATATATAAGTGAGGTTCCCCCAAAGGTTAATTTCAGGTTTGAAAGCGGGCTTCGTGAAAAGAAAATCCTCGGGAAAATAGGAGAGAAACTGCACCAATTTTACAGGATGCTAAATGACAGCATATTTGATTTTTTTAAAGAAGGTAAATTTGATTATCTGGTTTTAGCCGGGAGAAAAGATATAATTAATGAATTTCAGAATTATCTGCATAGCTATCTTTCCGCGATGCTCATTGGAACTTTTGAGGAAGAGCCAGCAACGCATCAGCATACTATTCTGGAAAAGGCAAATAAAGTAATTAAGGATTTTGAAAATAATAATATAAATCAACTGATAAACAAACTGATTGATGAGTTGGAGCCGCGAGGGTTTGGGGTTGCGGGCCTTAAAAAGACAATTGATGCATTAATGGCTGACAATATTAAAACACTGGTTTATATGGAAGATTATATCGCCAGAGGTTATTCGTGCCCTGTATGCGGCCACATAACTTTAAAATTATTGGAAAAGTGCCCGTATTGCGAAAATCCGCTTGTTAATTTTAATGATATTGTTGATGAAATAGTGGAAAGTGCGTTAAATCAGGGGAGCGAAGTATTGCCGGTAAATGAAAATGATAAGCTTAAGGATGCCGGGAAGATAGGCGCAGTCCTAAGATATAAGTTTGAGACAAAATAATTTGTCAGTCGTTTCTTTGAAGCTCTTCAAGCTCCCTAGTAAATTCTTCAATATTATCAAAATGCTTGTAAACAGAAGCAAAGCGGATATAAGCCACTTTATCCAGGTTTTTAAGATGGTGTAATACAAGATCCCCGATGTCTCTTGAACTTATTTCATTTACCGGGCTGTTTCTGATTTCTGATTCAATATCATCAGCAATTTTTCCCATTATTTCAGTACTGATATTTCTTTTAATGCATGCCCTTATCAACCCTCCAAGTATTTTATTCCGGTCAAAAGGCTGCCTGGTTCCATCTTTTTTAATTACGGCAATTGCTTGAGTTTCAAGGTGCTCATAAGTTGTAAATCTTTTAGCGCATCTCTCGCATTCGCGTCTTCGCCTTATTGATTCCTTGTCTTCAGTAAGGCGGGAATCGATAACTTTGCTGTCAAGATTTCCACAAAAAGGACATTTCATTTTTTATATTAAATTTCTTGAAATGATAAAAAAGTTAGTAAAAAATTAAAAAAACTATAAAATTTCTAAAATATATCTAAAAAATTTTATGAATAAATAACTAAAGTTAAAGTATATATATATTAATACAAAACATCTTAAATTGCACAATTCATAATAATAAATTGTTGGAAGCAAGAGAACCGTCCCTTTGCTTTCCCTTATTGCAGCTGGTACTGGTATTTGTAAAGCTTGTAATAAACTCCTTTGCTTTTAAGGAGATTCTTATGTGTTCCACTTTCAATAATTTTACCCTTGGAAAGCACTATTATTTTGTCTACATTTTTTATTGTTGAAAGTCTGTGTGCAATTATTATGGAAGTTCTGCCATGCATAACTTTTTTTAGCGCATCCTGTATTAACCCTTCAATTTCTGTATCAACACTGGAAGTTGCCTCATCCAGTACAAGCAATACTTTTGGATTAAAAACTATAGCTCTTGCAAAAGCAATGAGCTGTTTCTGCCCGACAGATAATGTCTGACCGCGCTCCTTTACTTCCTGATAATATTTATCGGGAAGCTTATCTATGAATTTATCTGCATTTACAAATTGCGCAGCTTCCTTAACCTGTTCAAGTGTAATTTCTTTATTGCCCAGCCTGATATTATCCATAATGGAACCTGAAAACAAAAACACATCCTGCTGGACTACACCAACGTGGCGTCTTAAATTCTGCAGATCAAATTCTCTTATATCTATTCCGTCTATGTAAATACTTCCTTTTTCTATGTCATAAAATCTGTTAAGAATATTTATTATTGAAGTTTTGCCGGAACCAGTCGCTCCAACAAAAGCAATACTCTCACCCTGTTTTACCTTAAATGAAATATCTTTAAGAACATAATCATGTTCGTTATATGCAAACCACACATTATTAAATGAAATATCACCTTTTATTTCCATCACGCTTTTTGCATTTATCGGGGAAACTATGGCGGACTTTGTTCCAAGCAGTCCGAAAATCCGCTCTGAAGCAGCTATTGCCTCCTGAAGTATTCCGAATTTCTCGCTTAAATCACTTATCGGGTGGAAAAATTTTTGAATATACTGGATAAAAGCAACCAGAGTTCCAAGAGTCAGGATACTTTTTATTACCTGTCCTCCTCCAAACCATATAATCAGAGCAATGGCCAGGGTTTCAATCAATGTAACGATCGGGAAAAATACTGCATAACTGAAAACTGTTTTTATATATTCAATCAGATAATCATTATTTAAATTTTCGAATTCCTTGTTATTTCTTTTCTGGCGGTTAAGAAATTTTATAGTAATTATTCCTGTTATTGATTCCTGCAGATAAGAGTTTATGGCAGAAATCTTTTCCCTGATGATACTAAAATATCTCCTTACCTTTTGCCTGAAAACCGCTGTTGCCACTGCGAGAAAAACAAGGACAGAAAATGTAACAAGAGATAATATTAAATTTAAATTAAGCATGATAACTACAATAGCTGCAATCATAAAAATATCGCCAAACAAGGCTACTACCCCTGAAGAGAGCATCTCATTTAGTGTCTGGACATCAGTAGTTACTCTTGTCATCAGCCTTCCGACTCTATTTTTATCGAAGAAGGACATTTCCATTTTATGAATATGGGAAAAGATTTCCATTCGGAGATCAAACATTATTTTCTCACCCATATATTCAGTCAGATATTGCTGAACATACCTTACTCCAAATTGTGAGAAAATTGTTAAACCCAGTAGCAGCACCATATATAAAAATCCATTATAGTTTTTAGGAGTAAGGTATTTATCAATGGCTATTTTTAAAATGAATGGCCCTGCAGTTTCAAGGCCTGCAGTGATTAAAAGCATAAAAATTGTTATCGCAAATATAAATTTATAAGGTTTTATGTATTTGAAAAGCTGCAGAAGTATTCTGATATCTGCCTGCTTTTTAACCTCATCTTTGTCATAAATATTTTCGATTTTAAAGTTTGACCGGGCCATAATTATGTTTCCTCTAATTCGTCTTCCAGTTCTGATGACAATTGCTGCCTTAGATACAATCTCCTGTATATCCCTGTTTTTTTAATCAGGTTGTTGTGTGTCCCAATTTCAGAAATTTCTCCATTATCAATTACAATAATTAAATCAGAATCTTTAATTGTTGAGATTCTATGGGAAATTATAATTTTGGTTTTATCTCTCGATTTTTCTTTAAGGGATTTCAAAATCAATTCTTCGGTCCGGGTATCAACACTTGAAAAAGAGTCATCAAATATCAGGATTGAAGGGTCTGCAACTACTGCTCTGGCGATTGCAAGCCTTTGTTTCTGACCGCCTGATAATGTAACTCCACGTTCTCCAATAATTGTTTCATAGCCATAAGAAAATCCCATAATTTCGTCATGAAGCATTGCAAGTTTTGCAGCTGACATTATTTTTGCCATCAATTCTTCAGAGGTAGAATTTTCAAATAAATATTCTTTTCCAAAAATAATATTATCCCTGATTGATTTTGAAAAAAGGAAAGGTTCCTGCGTTACAAATCCTATACTGCTTCGAAGTAACTCCAGCCCAATATTTTTGATGTCGATGCCGTCAATTAATACACTCCCGGCAGTAGCGTCGTAAAGTCTTGGAATCAAGTTTATAAGTGAAGTCTTACCACTACCGGTAAGCCCTGTAAGTCCAAGCGTTATACCGCTTTCAATTTCAAAATTTATATTTTTCAGAATATATCTGCTAGTCTCAATTACTTTATTTTCAGTTCCTTCTGTGATTTTATCATCAGGACTTTTATTATTGTTCTGATTACTCGAATTTTGAGCATAAGAAGAAATTAATTCTTTTGTATTTTTCATATCTTCATCAAGGGTATCAGAACCAACGATAATTGTTGCTTTATCTTCAGGCGGGGGTTTTCTGATTTCCTCAAACTGGTCTTTTCCGGAAACTTCAGATTTAAAAGCCTGGTATGCCTGCCGGGCAGTTTTAGGATAATTGAAATAAACATTTTCAAATTTCAGGTTTCCAATTATTTTACTTATCCTGGCCGGATTATCAGGTGATTTGATGACAGGTTTTCTTTTAAAAACTTTATTTATCCTTCCCATTGAAGCACCGCCACGCTGAATAATGTTTATGACCCATCCAAGTGAAACCAAGGGCCATGTGATTGCTACAATATAAGCAGAAAATTGTACAAATTCACCAAGGCTTATCTGGCTGTAAATTACCTGTTTTCCACCTGCCAGCAGAACAATTAATGAACCTACTCCACCTATCAATATCATTATCGGCCAGAAAATGGCTCTGATCCTGGCAAGTGATAAATTCCTTTTAATAAATTCCTTATTAAGTACCGAGAACTCATTTATTTCATTCTGTTCCTGAGTGAAAGACTTTATTACTTTTATACCTGCAAATGATTCCTGTGTTCTTGCAGATACAACCGCATATTGTTCCTGGCTTTTTTTAGATCTTTCATAAAGAAGGCTGCTTAGTTTCCATACAACAATCGGAAGTACCGGAATTGCCACTAAAGAATATAATGTAAGCTTGTAATTAATGAGGAACATTACCGTCATTGTCGATAAAAAAACAAATATTGTATTAAACAGATTCATGATACCGGGCCCAAGAAAATTTCTGACAGCATCAAGATCGTTTGTTAGCAGAGCCATAATACTGCCGGTCTGATTTTCGGTAAAATAGAATATGTCAAGAGTTTGCATATGTGCAAATAAATCCACTCTTAAATCATATTCGATTTTTCTGGAAACTCCGATGAGGATTTTTCTCATATAAAATCTAAATATTCCCTCAATTAGCGCAATGCCCAGTAAAAAAGCAGAAAACTTAAGGAGATGATTTGCAATTGTTTCAATTTCTATACTGTCAATGGTAATTCTTAAAATCCATGGGGCCAGTAGTGATATGACTCCTGTAAAAAAGATATATAAGATACTTAAAGCCATTTCTAGCTTATGCATCCTTAAATATTTAAATAATGTTTTGAGCTCTTTAATCTTTATTCCTTAATTATTAAATAACAAATATAAACTTATATTTTATTACATTTTTATTTTTAATCATAAATTAAGTTATAAAAGGCGCACCTTCGGTATATAAGAAAAAAGCATTAAAAAAAACTTTACATACTTTATGCAAGAAAGCCCCCCGGCTTTAGCCGCGGGGATGAATCGCCTCCTTTTTTTTTAAAAAATATTTGATATTAAAAAATACTTGAAAAA
>JAPLCN010000166.1 GCA_026392215.1 Actinomycetota bacterium
AAAGCTGCAGCAACAGCAAGCTGTGCAAACCTGTCCATTCTTTTTGCTTCTTTAATGTTTATATAATTCTGCGGATCAAAATTTTTTATCTGACCTGCAATTTTTGAATTTATTTTCTCTACGTCAAAACCCTCAATTACCGAAATACCTGATTTTCCTGCAAGCAGGTTATTCCAGAACTCCCCTGCATTGAGTCCAATGCTGTTTACTGTCCCAATCCCTGTTATAACAACTCTTGTCTTATTTTTTAAATTACCAACCACTATATTCCCATGCCCCCATCCAGATTAATAACTGCTCCGGTTATATATTCTGAATCGTCTGAAGCGAGAAAAACTGCAGCTTTAGCTACATCTTCCACTGTTCCAAGCTTTCCGTTTGGTATCATTGAAATTATTTTTTCCCTGTATTTTTCATCAATTTTTTTTGTCATTTCTGTCTCAATATATCCTGGAGCTATTGCATTTACATTTATGTTTCTGCTGGCAAGCTCCTTTGCCAGCGATTTGGTAAGGCCGATAACTCCGGCTTTTGAAGCAGAATAGTTGCACTGCCCTGCATTTCCTTTTATGCCTATAACCGAAGACATATTAATAATTCTTCCTCTTTTTTGCTTTAACATATGCCTTGATACATATTTTGAGCATATAAAAGTTCCTGTCAGGTTTATATCAATAACCCGCTTCCATTCATCAATGCTCATTCTCAGTATCAGATTATCAGAAGTTATTCCGGCATTATTAACCAGAATATCAATACTTCCTAGTCTTTTTATAATTTCTTCAATGCTGCCTTCCACTGATTGTCCGTTGGTAACATCAACATTAAAGAAAAAAGCCCTGCCTGCTCCAAAAACTTCATCAAACTCCTTCAAAGTTTTTAAAGCCTCAACCTCATTCATATCAAAGATACATACAACAGCACCTTCTTTTAAAAAATAACTGCATATTTCCTTTCCTATCCCTCTTGCACCGCCTGTAATAATGCATATTTTTTCTTTTAGTTTCATATAAAAATCACCATAACCATTTAATTAAAATTCTGTTAAAATCTGTCTTATAAAAAATTATTTTAAAAAATCCTTAAAGCTATTTAAGTCAGAAATCTTATCTGTGTTAAAAATTAATACATCTTTGCTGTTTTTCTCTGCAATTCTCTTTACCAGTCCGGAAAGCACCTTTCCTGGGCCGATTTCTAAAAATATATTTGCTCCCTCCTTTAAAAAATATTCAATGCTTTTTACCCAGTTGACCTGGCTTATTAGCTGTTGTTCCAGAACAAGCCTTATTTCTTTCTTTTTAGGATAACTTAAAGAAGTTGAGGAATAAAAATTAAATACCGGATTATCTAACGTAATATTATCGAGGTATTCTCCGACTTTTACTGATACATCTTTCATCAGCGGGGTATGTGAAGCAATTTTTACCTTTAGCGGGATTATTTTCCTGAGGCCGTTTTCCTTTAAAAAATCTATCGCTTTTTCTACATTACTTCGCTCTCCGCTTATTACAATCTGGCCGTAATCATTGTAATTGGCAATATAAACTTCTTCTTTAAACTTATCTTTATAATTAATGAGCAATTCTTCCAGCGCCTTATAATCTGTGCCCAGAACAGCTGCCATCATCCCATCCATTTTTTCATTAGCTTTAGACATTAAAGTGCCTCTATACTTTACAAGTTCAAGCCCTTGTTTAAAATCATAATAGCCGCTTAAGTAAAGCGCGCTGTAATCACCAAGACTATGCCCTGTAACAGCAAAAATATAATCTTTTTTTAAAAATTGATGGTTAATTAAATGATCACTTATAATGGCGCTTAAAGTATAAATGGAAATCTGGCTATACAGAGTATTCTCAAGTTTTACGGCTTTGCCATCACTGCCGGAAATAATTTCAATCAAATCCTCATTTAATGTTTCGGAAGCCTGATTAAAATAACTATTAAATTCATTTAATATATCCAGGTATTTTAGACCCATACCTGCGTATTGTGAGCCCTGGCCGGGATACATTAAAACTATTTTGTTTTTATCCATTCTTTATATTTTTCTGCCCTTCGCCTAAAAACTTAAAAAACATTTAATTTAAACCATTGAAAACAGAAGCTCTGCACTGCAAGCCAGTTCACCATTGACTCTTGCTTCTCCAGCACCCTTGCCTATATTAAGTTTTAAATTTAATATTTTTACTTCGAGCTCCAGAATATCTCCGGGCTTTACTATTTTTTTAAATCTAACCTTGTCTATCCCTGCAAAAAGAACCATTTTGCCTTTAAACTTGTCTGAAGTAAGCATTATTACCGCTCCAACCTGCGCAAGAGTTTCTATAATTATCACACCTGGCATGATGGGATTGCCTGGAAAATGGCCTTTAAAATAATATTCATCTTCTCCAACATGCTTTACCCCTTTTGCATATTCACCCGGAACATACTCGGTAATTTCATCAATAAATAAAAATGGATCTCTGTGCGGTAGAATCTGTTCAATTTCTTTCCTGTTTAATTTATTCAACTTTGCTTCTCTTTCAAAATCGTAATATTTTATAAAGTATCCTCGCCTTTTTTTGACGATGGCTTGTTCTTATTGTTTCAATAAGAGAAAATACAATATTGTTTGTCCTTAAAATCATTTTAAAAACATCAAATAAAATCTAAAATAATTATATGTCCTGTTAACAAAAAATATTAATAATTTTTACTGACAGAACCAGACGGCATTAACATTATGGAAAACTTTAATAAACAAAAATTTCTTTATTTATGTAAAGCCAGATTTATCGGTAAAAAATTAATTTGTTTTAAAACAGTTAATTCAACAAATGATTATGCTTCCAGGCTTGAAGACAAGGCTTTAAAATTAAACAAACCCGGAGATTTTTTTGAAAAGTTTAACGGAACCGTTATAATTTCTGAAACCCAGAGCGGCGGGCACGGAAGAAATTATAAAAAGTGGTACTCACCTTCCGGAGGACTTTGGTTTACTTTGATATTACTTTCAAAGATAAAGGCAGCCGACGTTGAAAAAGTTAACCTGATAATGGCAGTTTCCATATATGAAGCGATTAAATTTGAGTTTGCTATTAATACCAGAATCAAATGGCCAAATGATATTTATTATAAAGACAGGAAAATCTGTGGAATTTTATCCCAGTTAAACACTCACTACGGCGCATCATTTCTCAATATCGGAGTCGGGCTAAATGTAAACTTATCTTTTAAGGAAATTTCATCAGAAGATACCCAAGTAATCTCCAATGCTTCTTCGATCAAAGAAATTACAAAAAAGGATGCTGATAGAGAAAAATTACTTGCAGGCATACTTGAAAATTTTGAAGTAAATTATGAAAAATATCTGGAAACCCAGGATATGGGAAATATTTTTTCAAAAATAGGCAACTCCATTTCAATCTGATTAAGCGCCTGTCTTAAATACTTGAAATGAAACCAAAAAAACATAATAGCGTCTTTGTTTTTGAAATCAAACTTAAGTTTCTATTGATTTGTTAATCCGGACTGTAAAAAATTAATTTTTCTTTACTTCCGGTTCCGGATTAATAATATTTTTTAAAAAAAATAAATTAAGGAAAATATTTATGAATAACATCAGCTATGGATTAACAGCAAGAATAAACAGCAAAATAATTAAAAAAAACAATTTTTTAATTAAGCTTGCTTTTACATTTGCATTCGCAATAACCATGGCGGTATCTGCTAATACTTTTATTTATATACCGGTTACTCCGGTCCCGATCACATTGCAGACATTAACAGTACTTATTTCAGGAATTTTTTTAGGCAGCAAATTTGCATTCTTAAGCCAGTTGCAGTATCTGATGCTTGGAATTATTGGTTTCCCTGTTTTTGCAGGTTTTAAAAGCGGGATATACACTTTGCTTGGACCAACCGGAGGATATTTAATCGGGTTTGTATTTGCTGCTTATGTAACCGGCTATATATTTGAAAATTTCAGTAAAAACATTAAAGATAATCTCTATTTAAGCCTTATTTCATGCATGTCAGGCTTAATAGTAATTTATTTATCCGGATATATTCACCTGTTTGGCTACTTGTCATCGGTCATGGGCAGCACGGCTGTAAAAACATTAGCGCTGAAAACATTTGATTTAGCTGTAAAGCCTTTCATTTTAGTTGAATTCATAAAGTTCTTCATAATCATAGATTCTGCAGCAATCTGGAAGCTTAACAGCCATCATAATTTTCCGGGCAAAAACCAAACCGGTATATAAACAAAATTGTAACATGATACAATCTTATTAACTGTCATTTATAAAATAATAATTTTGGGAAATTAAAGATTAATGAAAAAAATTAAAATCATAGATACTTCAATTAAAGATCTATTTAAGAATGCAAGCTCCGAAAACATAAATGTTAAGAATTTTGAAGAAATATTTAAGATAATAGATGAAGTAAGTTTTGAAAGCCTTGAAGTTTGGGGAGGCTCCAGTTTTGAAAGGATGCTTTCAAATAATTTTAACAGGTCACCATGGGAAACACTTTCATATATCAAATCCATTATTTCCAAAACTCCTCTTCAGGCTTTAATCGGTGCAAAAAATCTTGTAAGTTTTGACTATTACAAAGATGACATAATAAAAAGGTTTATAAAACTGTCATCCATGCACGGAATTTCAATATTTCGAGTTTATGATGCGTTAAATGATATTGAGAATCTTAAGCCGGTCATAGAAGAAATATTAAATAGCGGTTCAGCATGCCAGGGTACAATTATTTATGATTCAACTAAAAATGAAGAATATTATTTAAACTTCATCTTAAAATTAAAAAGCCTGGGCTGCCAAAGCGCTTGCGTTAAAGACGCAGAGTCAATGCTGACACCTCAAAAATCAAAGGAGCTTTTTAAAAAACTAGATGCTGCAATCGGCTTTGATATTTATCTAAGCACGCAAAATCTTAAAGGGCTGCAGGTTTTAAACTACTTTGAAGCTGTTTCAAGCAGCTGCAGCGGGATAGATTTAAGCTTTATCCCCTCGATTTATTACGATAATTATGTGCCCTCCATATATCCGGTAATATTGAGCTTAAAGGAAGGTGAAATAAACCATTTTTTATGCAAAGAAAAGGTAGACAGGCTGTATGAATTAATCAAAAAAGATGTTTACCCTAATCTGGATAAGAATATTACTTATTCAAGCATAATTTTTAACCATGCAAATAAAAACCTTCTTCCGGAGTGGTTAATTCTGATGCTTGAAAATCAATTAAGCGAATTAGGAGAAACTGATAAATTTGATAAGGTCTTTGAAGAAATATTAAGAATAAAAAAAGAAGTAGGGAATCCTTCATTATCCACCCCTGTCGGCCAGATAATAGGAGGCCAGGCAATCCTTAACACTCTTATAAGCAATAAGAGATGGGAAATCATAAGCGATGAAATGCAATCGCTTTTAAGGGGAAGTTTCGGAAAATTACCTGAAAAAATTGACCCTGAAATTTTAAGCCTTTCTGACATTTACAGCCAGCCGGATAGTGCAGTTGAAGAAAAAAATGATAATTTATATGAAAGCTGTAAAAGTGATTTAAAAAAATACTCACAAAGTGAAGAAGATATTTTAAGCTATTGTTTCTACCCTGACAAAACAATTAAGTTTTTAAATCAAAAAAAGAAAATAAAATCCAAACCGATTGAGGGAATAAAAAAAGATTTCAGGCAGGAACTGAGCGCAAAAGATACAGAAAAAGTATTGGGGGCAGCAAAAAATGAAAAGTCTTTGCCTGGAAAAAATGAAAAATCAGCACAAGCCAAGGATGAAGATAAGAATAATTTTAAAGATCTGGACATTAACAAAATAAAAGAAATTGTAAGTCTGCTTGAAAGCAGCAGCCTGGAGGAAATAAAGATTGAATCCGGAGATATCAG
>JAPLCN010000005.1 GCA_026392215.1 Actinomycetota bacterium
ACGAAGAGAAATTTCACTTCAGTTCATCCGCCGCCAGGTAGATTGTGTGGAGCTTGCTCTTGAAATGATGAAAAAAGGAAAAATCAATGTCGGGAATATGGTTACACACCGGTTTCCGTTCGATAAAACGAAAGAAGCTTTCGACCTTGTAGCTGATTACAAAGACGGGGCAATGAAGGTAATGATTGATTTCTAAAGCGCCGCCTATCCCAAACATCTAGTTAACGGAATTATCGGTAAAATAGTTGAACCTTATTATATATCCATTCGCATTATAGCCATAGTGCGCTTGGATGCGATAGTTATTCATCTAATCAGGTATATCTAATTGCATCTGCGTTTCTTCTTCTTTTACCTATGGGGCTGATTTTAAAACTTCGGTAGTTATTGATTTTGATGGTGAGTATTAAATGCAATAAAGGAATGATTGATTCTTTGTAACCCCAATAATACTGGCACTGGTGTGATTATCAATAAAGAAAGGGTTATAAAAGTCATAGTCCAGTTATGCTGAAACATGTTGACAATCATAAAACTTGCCATAAAAGCGACAAGGGCAAATACCGAAACAGCAATTGCAACTCCACATAGGAATTTCCCCTTATCATCGTCCTTTAATTCTCGTGCAATGCTAATTATTGCCTTCAAACAATGGTTCAAAATAGTAACATGAAAAGATCTTTTATTTTTTATCAAACATATTGCCTCAAGTAGAAAGGGGCATAAAATGGCAAGAACTAATAAAATCAAAGGAGTTGTAGCCATCTTATTTCATTTTCCAAAAAGAAAGAGCAGAAAAACTAAGGCTGCCTATCAACAGGGGGATTGATAACATGGGATGAATTAATGGGAAATTGGCGAAAAACCAAGCGAAGATTGATATAAGCAAAACAATCGAAATAGATGACGAGCAAATAAATAAAGTTTTAACTGAATATTTTTCACTTAAAATCCTTCTTAATTCCTCGTTTTCTTCAAGTAACTTGGTAATGCTCCCGAATCCCTCTTCTTGTCCTTCGATTATTTCATTTTTTGCATTTTCCATATCTTCTTTTTTAACGACATTATAACGTATAATATGATACATTTCACTAATTAGCAAATCTGTATTCTTCGGTTTCCTCATAATTGGTTCAAATGAGAAATTTGACTTTTTTAATATTTCATATTTATTATCCTCATCAGATATATAGATGAAATCTTCGTTTTCTTTAACAAAATCTTCTGCCATTATATCAGAATCAAGAGCAAATCTTTCCTTAAATGCGCTCATTTTCTACAGATTTAAGTTCAATTTGCAGAGCAATTAATTCGTTTATAAGCCTCTCAAGTTCAAAACTATCCAATTGAAAAGTAAAATATTTCTTGTAGGAGTTTTGAAATTCAATTATTGCACAAGCAGTTTGTTTTAATTTCAGTGGTTTATATTCTTTTATATCAATTTCATCGAAATCAAATCTTTCTGTAAAAACTGGTTTTACGGCAACGGTTGTACTTGTTCTTGACAACTGAGGTAACCCTTCTTCTTTAACTTCTTTAATTTTAAATAGTTCAATGTAATTTTTAGATATTTTTGCTATTCTTTTAACTCTGTCGTTCAAAATAGTAACATCTTTAACACAATCTGGATAAACTTCCTTAATATCTTCAATAAGATCATTAGGGTCATCTTTCTCGTTTCTTGCTAAAGTCATAACTAAGAAGAAGATGTTATTAAGTGATTTTGTAAGTAAATCTACTGTGACACCTGATTTTTGAACAAGATCACGTACCTCTCGATCGGTTAGGGCGAGAAGAGTCCTCTTTTCAGAAAAATGATTCTCAATTATTGAAAATAAGGGTTCGTCAACTTCTTGGACAAAGATAATCTTCTCTTGATCTTCTTTATTAAATCTAAACCTTGTGAAAAATTTTGTTTTCATGAGATGAGTGTTTTTGTAAATATATAACTTTTTTATCAAATATTTTTAGCCTCTTTCTGGTGGTACATTTTATTATAATAAGCAGCATAAAATTCATAATTTATCTTTTTCCGCAATAAAGATATAAAATTTATGCCATAAAGTTAATAGACAATCGCATTATAGCTAAAATACGCTTTGAGGCGAATGGATATGAAATAACGTCAAACCAATTAACCGATAATTCCGCTAATTAATATTAGATGCCTTTCACTTTTAATTCCTAATTTCTAATTCCCTGCATATATAAAGTACCCAATCCTTGTAATCAGGAATCCCCGGATATGATTCAGGACAATTGAATTGTAAAAGTTTATCACCCTTTATGGTTTTTGAATCATAAACTTTACCCGTACCTGGATTATACCAATGATATTTAAACTTTTTATTGGTCGCAGAATCGTCCATCTGAACTTTTATTGTACCTCCATATCGCAAATACAGAATATATTCCTCCCCTGGTTTTGCCAGGCAAAATGGCTGAGGGTACTCCCTTACTAATTCAGGATGGGGTGCCATGTTCCACCATTTAATATTCTTAAAAAAATCTGCCAGATGCTTCATTGATACAGCACCCTCATAATCGTAAGTAGTACGGTCAAATCCCTTTTCAAGGGGCCATGCACCGGCACCTCCTGCAGATTCAGGAACACTGGC
>JAPLCN010000043.1:0-3894 GCA_026392215.1 Actinomycetota bacterium
GTTCCAGCAAAGTGCACAGATTCTTGCGACAGACGAACCTTTAGACGTAATGGGTAATGGGAAAAATGCCTGGATAGAATTTCCAGACAAACTTACACCCCTTAATGATATTTTCCCTGAAATGTTTTCTAAAATGGTACCCGAACTTGTAGAATACTCAACTCTAAAAGGGACTATTATGGCTGTTCCATTCATGCCCAGCTACCAGATCATGTTTTATAACAAGTCTTTATTTGAAAAGGCAGGAGCTAAAATTCCCGAAACCTGGGCTGAGTTTAAATCTACAATTAAACTGTTAAATGATTTCAATGGCAAATTCAATTATGTAGCTGACTGGACAACAGAGAACTTCTTCCTGAATTTTATATTAATGATGCAGTCATCAGGTGTAAAAGAATATCAATGGACGGATGATAAGTTAAAATTTAATTTTGATGCTCCTGAAACAATAGAGACTGTTAAATTTATGAAGTCATTATTGGATGAAAAACTAATAGACCCGGGAGTTCTGGTTCAGATTCAACAGGAAGTTTCATCCCTTTTTGATCAAGGCGATATTGCCATGATGTCAATGTGGGAAATGTATGCAGGTTTCTTATCAGATGAAGCATATGCAAATACCGGTTATTTTGCTTTTCCGGGAAGAGAAAAAGGTATGACTGGAACACTTGATGGACATGAGTATCTTATAATACCTAAATCAGCAAAGAACCCGGAACTTGCTGCAGAATATATAAAATTTATTGCAAGTCATGAAAATACTAAAACAAGGTCAATTGTTGATAAGTGTATTGCTATATATAAAGATCAATTCACTGACCCGGAAATAATTGAAGCTCTTCCGTTCCTTCCAGTTATAGATCAGGTAAAAGGCAATCTTGCTGATCAATTTCCACCGATCAAATCTACCTATGAACTAAGAATAGAAAGTGCTACTCAGATTCATCCTGCTCTTTTAGGTGAAGCAACTGCAGAGAAGGCTTGTGCTGCACTTCAGGCATTTGCTGATAAACAGACACCGGTTGAGCAATAAGAATTTTCATATGAAGATATAAGAATGTAAATGTTGGTATCTTCTTTTTAAAAAGAAGATACCAACATAATATCATTAATTATTAATTAGATTTAATTTTAATCAAGCAATATAATAACAAGTAAGTTTATAACTTTATTTTGATATATTAATCTACTATTCAAAATAAGTTATTTTTAATAGGAGTAGTAATATATTGAGAAATTTTTTTCGAGGGTTATTTGATTTTGAGCGTAGCAATAGTAAGTTGGTAGCAGTTCTTATAACTCCCACTTTGATTCTCGTGATTGGCGTTGTCCTGTATCCACTTATATATTCGTTTGTAGTGAGTTTTGGAGATGTACAATTTTCCAATATAAAAGATTATACTTTCGTAGGACTGCTACAGTATATCAAGGCATTTACTGATCCGGAATTTCTTAATTCTTTAAGAGTATCAGCAATATTCGTTTTTTCTACAGTTCTAATAAAATTAATATTTGGCACACTCATAGCGGTAATACTAAAAGAAAATTTTATTGGAAGAAGCCTGGCAAGAGCATTTATAATAATCCCCTGGGCTACACCTTTTATAGTTGTCGGACTTATGTGGAAATGGATGTTGCACTCTTCGGTTGGTGTAATAAACTTTATTTTATATAAAGTTGGAATCATAAATGCATATATCCCGTTTTTATCAACAAGAACTTTTGCCATGCCAAGCGTGATTCTGGCAGATGTATGGCAGGGTACACCTTTTTTTGTGATAATCATACTTGCCGGATTGCAGACAATACCCGAAGAACTTTACGAAGCCGCAAGAATGGATGGAGCAGGTGGCATAAAAAGTTTTTTTTATATAACATTACCTATGGTGAAATTTCCCCTCTTTATTTCTACAATTCTTGGAACCATATTTGCAATAAATGCATTTGATTTATTTTTCGTACTTACCAGAGGTGGACCAGGAAATATCACAACAAATGCAACTTTATTTGATTGGAACAATGCTTTTAAATTTTATCATCTGTCATATTCATCGGCTATATCATATATTATTCTTTTAATTGCTATGATTATTACCATAGGTTATGTAGTAATAATGAGAAAGATGAGTAAAGGAGATTAAAATGAAAAGAAGAATATTATCCCTGAAGAGGGCAAAAAGATTAATGCTGTACTTTTTTGTCACACTGATAATGTTGTTCTTTTTATTTCCTTTCTACTGGATTTTAATAACCAGTATTCAACCCAAAGGACAATTATATTTGCCAACCCCAAATTTTATACCAAGAAATATTACTATTGATAATCAAGAAATATTACTATTGATAATTTTATTAGTGTTCTTGGCGGAGGAAAGGTTAATATAGCAATAGCTTTAAAAAACAGCTTGATAGTCGCAGTAGCAACCACAATTGTTTGTATTGTATTTGGAATTTTTGCAGCATATGCTTTTGCAAGGCTAAAGTTTAAGGGATCTAATGTGGTCTTTGTTGCGCTTATTTTTGTAGAGATGCTTCCACCGGTTGCACTTCTTATTCCTTTCTATTTGATATTTAAACAACTGAGTCTTACAAATACGCTACAAGGATTGATAATTATGCAGACATCCTGGCTTCTTCCTATAGTTACCTGGATATTATACAGTTATTTTAAGTCTATTCCTAAAGATCTTGAAGATTCTGCTCGTATAGATGGATCATCAAAAGTTGGGGCACTTATAAAGATAATTGTCCCACTTTCTTTACCCGGAGTTGTTTCTTCCGCAGTTATCTGTTTTGTTTTTTCAATGGGTGAGTTCATGGGTGCAATGGCTATGATCAATGTTCAGAAAGTACAAACTTTGCCATTAGCACTGGCACAGTTTGTTTCAAAATATTCTATAGAGTATGGGAATATAACTGCATCAGCTGTGCTGGCAATAATCTTTCCCGTAATTTTTGTTTTAATATTCCAGCGTTATATAATAAAAGGTCTTACGGCAGGTGCCGTAAAAGAGTAAATTTAAATATTAAATAAGCAATTTTATATTAAAAGTTTATTATTTTATCCCTGAACAGTATTTTCTATAAGAAAGAAAAAATCTTTAAGTGCTATTTATATTAAATATTTTATTGATTTAAGCTTGCTGAATTTTAATAGAAGTATTTTAAGAAATAAATCTTTTAACAAATTTATTTTACATAAGAATTAGCTATTTTTTAATAAATATATAAGTGGGAGAAAAGAATATGGAATCAAAAGAAGAACTATTAAAAATAGATACTACAAAAAAGATACCGACGGAAGAGTTTGAAGGCAGGGTAAGGAAACTACAGGATGAACTTTCAAGCAGAAATATAGATTTAGGCATTGCCTATGGTTCCCCGTTAGTACCGGGTGATGTTTTTTATCTGTCCGGCTATGATCCTCATTTGGAAGTATCGGCTGCAATACTGATTTCTCCAACAAAAATGATTGTATTAGGAGGTCCTGAGAGCGTAGAATATGCCAAAGAATCTATGCGCGCTGGAGTGTGGAGATATTTAAAGGAGTTTCAACTTACCTGGGAGGATTATCCTCAAGCAAAATTTTCTTCTCTAAAGGAAGTCATTGATGAGACAGTAGAGGGGAAAAATATAAAACGGGTTGGTTTTTTAACTACTAAAGATATTATATCTGTTAAGTGGATGGAATTAATTAAAAACAATATTGGAGAGAATGTTGAATTTGTAGATGCAACAGAAATCCTTGCAGAAGCTCGGTATATTAAGAGTAAAAATGAGCAAGAGATGATAAGGATTGCAAATGTCATAGCTGCAGAAGCAATAAAAAAGATGATAGAAAATATTAAGCCTGGGATGCGGGAACTGGAAGTTGCTGCCTACGGGGATTATGTG
>JAPLCN010000043.1:3929-13074 GCA_026392215.1 Actinomycetota bacterium
AATGGGCGCATATAATTACGGGTACGATACTCTGGTTACAACCGGGAAAAGAATTAATACAATCATAGGTAGATCATGTAATAAAATAATCAATAACGGTGACGTTTGTATCTTAGGGGCATGTCCCAGATACGAAGGCTACTCAGGAGCACCAAGCCGTACAATCGTAGTCGGTGGTGCAAATAAAGGACAAGCTGAATTTCTTGAGCATGGCTTGAAAGTACATGAACTGGCTGTGGGAAAGTATGTTTTTGGCAAACCTGCTCGAGATCTTGATATAGCAGCACGTGAATTTCATAAAAAAGCTGGATTGGGACAATATCAAATGTATAGTTCTGGCCACGGAACTGGAATCTCAGAAGCTTTTGAAGGAAGAGCTGCTACCCGTTTCAGTGATTACAATTTTCCAAAAAATATTGTATCTATGATAGATATTGGATTATATGGACACCCGGATTATTTCGGTTTTAGGCATGAAGAAGCCTATTTAATTGATAACGAAGGGATTACGAGGAAATTGACAGATCTTCCGATGAGAGTCTATGAGAGAAGGTAATGAATTATTTATTGGGTTATATGAGATCTATCACAGTCTTTATTCAAATTTAAAAGGTTCTTTTTTAAAGATTGATAAATTTATTGATACTCATCATTTTAATAATTTCGGAAATGAGGATTATGAAAACAAAAATAATTAGAAAAGGTGAAGGGGAAATTTTGCTTGAAGGTGAAGAATGTTCGGAAATATATTTAAAGACTGACAAATTAATTTTCACCATAAGTACTTTACTTCCAGGACAGAAAGCATGTCTGGATAAGGGCCACAAGGATGCTGATGAAGTATGTTATGTAATAAGTGGTACCATAGTGATGCATTTGCCAGGTAAAAATGAATACCATTTGCTAAATGAGGGAGATGCAATATTGATTGCTCCAGGTGAACCACATTATTCTGTAAATGTTGGTGAAAAAAAATCAATAACTGCATGGTCGTGTGCACCTTATCTTTGATTTTCATTAGTTGAATAGATTTTTTTAAAATTATGATTTGTTAATCAAATGTCCAAAGTTCCAACAAAAATTTTATTAGAAGATGCAATGAAGAGAGATTATGCCATTGGAGCCTTTGCCATAAGCAACATGGAGCAGATCGAAAGTATTGTTGAGGCTGCAATCAGATGTAGATCTCCACTTATTATAATGATAAGTAAAAAAAGTCTTAAATATTCTAAATATCTAGCTTACTTAATCGATGCTGCAATAAAAGAGAATTCAGAGATTCCTATAGCAATGCATCTTGATCATAGTCAAAACTTTGACCAATGCAGGGAGGCAATTGATTTCGGATTTTCATCTGTCATGATAGATGGGACTTTTGATGAGGAAGGTAAACCTTCTAGTTTTGATTATAACCTGAAATTAACTAAAAAGGTTGTGGATTATGCTCACAAATTTGGGGCATCAGTAGAAGGGGAAGTAGGTTTTATTGGAGGGAAAGAAGATGATATGGAAATAGATGGACAAAGATTTACCGATCCTCAAAAAGTAGAAGAATTTGTTGAATATACGGGAGTAGATGCTCTTGCTGTTTCAATTGGAAACAGTCATGGATTAAATAAATTTGTGGGTGAACAGCAGTTGAGATTTGATATACTGGCTGAAATTAATGAAAGGATTCCAAAAACTCCTCTGGTATTGCATGGAGCTTCCAGTTTGCCTGAAAAATATATTCAAAAAATCAAAGAATATGGTGGTAGTTTACATCAAGTAAAAGGGGTGCCGATTGAGCAGATAAAAAAATCGATCAAATTGGGGATAAAAAAGGTAAATATATATACTGATATAACATTATGTATGATTGCAGAATTAAGGGAGTTTCTCTTAAAGAGGCCCGAAGTTATTGATCCACGTGAATATCTGGGAACCTGTAGAGATGAGATTGTCAAATTAGTTTCAAATAAAATGACGGAATTTGGCTCTGTAGATAAATTATGAATTTAAAAAGGCGACCGAAAAGGTGTATTTGTATTATATATTGTAATAAAAAATAAGGTGGGGACTTTATATGCTTTATCATCACTTCAGAAATTATGGCTGCAGATTAAGCACTGATTATTTCTATAAAAATTTAAGAATTGCTGTTCTGGAGAATGAATATCTTAGAATTTCAATCCTTATTGACAAGGGAACAGACATATTTGAGTTTTTATATAAGCCAAAAGATACAGACTTTATGTGGTTATCTCCCTGGGGAATAAAATCACCATCCAAATTTGTATCCACAATACCTTCAAAAGAAGGTAATTTTATGGATTATTATGAGGGTGGGTGGCAGGAAATAATCCCTAATTTTGGAATAAGTGTTCATTCTCAAGGTACTGAACAAGGATTGCACGGTGAAATCTGTCTCATACCGTGGGAATACCAGATACTTGAAAACAGTCCTGCGATAATTTCTATAAAATTTATGGTTAGAACGTATAGAACACCTTTTTATCTTGAAAAGATCCTGACTCTTAAAGCAAATGATGCAAAACTTTATATCTCTGAGAGATTAATAAATGAAGGATACGCAGACATAGATCTCATGTGGACCCACCACCCAACGTTTGGAGGTGCATTTCTAGACGATAGTGTAATTATCGATATACCAAAAAATAAGATAAAGTATATTTTCAAGCCTGAAAATGAAGGAAAATATGATGAAATAGAAGATTTTAAAATAAAATGGCCTGAAATTAGGGGATATAGTGGAAAAATCATAGATTTCAGCAAATCACCTACCATAGAAGATGAAAGCCAAAGCATAGACGAAGCATGTCTGCAATTACTTGGGGATAGCTGGTATGCTGTAACCAATACTGATAAAAAAGTTGGATTTGGTGTCCGATGGGATTTAAAAATGTTTCCATATTTATGGATATGGCGAATGTATGGAAAAGGTTGCAAGACTGCACCATGGTGGGGAAGAGTCTCCTGTATGGCCCTTGAGATGTGTTCAAGTTTTTCTCCAATTGGTTTAAATGAAGCTATAAAAAATAAAACTGCAATAAGAATGAAACCCCAGCAAGAAATAAGTACTTCCTTCATTGCATTAGCTTATGAAAATGCTGTAAGCGTAAATGGAATAGATTTAGAAGGTAATATTCAATAGTAATCGAATTACAGAAATTGATAAATCATATAATTCTCTCTATAAAAATATCTCTCTTTTTTCATTTGATGATTTTAAAATGGCTTCCAGGACTTTAATATTGTTACTTGTATCATCCAGCGTTATACAAGGTTTGGCATTGTTTAATATGCAGTCACTAAAATGCTCTATTTCTAGTGTATACTGACTCTTACTCTTAATCCTTATCTCCTGGATTGAGTCTTCCTTTTCTATAATTATCCTGTTAATCTCTTCAGGTAAAAACGCATATGGTACCTCAATTCTCCCCTTAGTACCATAAATCTCATATTTATTTGTAAGGAAATTACCAAAACCACATACAAGCATTCCAGGTATTCCGCTTTTAAACTCTAAAATAGCAGATGTGTTGATGTCTACCCCACTGCCGTTATCCAGGAATATTGATTTCGCAAAAACGCTGTCTGGTTCTTCCTCTGTTATGTATCTCATAATATTGATGCAGTAGCAGCCAACATCGTATGTACACCCGCCTGCAAGTTCTTTCTTGAAAACAGCTAAGTCTGATACAGGTTCAAAAAAAGTGAAATTGGCGTAAATATTTTTAACTTTTCCTATAGCCCCGCTATCCACTAATTCCTTAACTTTTATAGTCTTGGGATTTAGCCTGTACATAAATGCTTCCATAAGCAATACATTATCCCTGATGCTTTCATCTCTCATCTCGTCAGTATCTTTTGCACTCATTGACATAGGCTTCTCGCACAATACATGCTTACCACTTTTCATAGCCATAATTGACCAGTGTTTATGCATGGAATTTGGCAAAGATACATAGACAGCGTCTATATTTTTATCTTCCAGCATTTCCTCATAACTATAATATGCTTTTTGGGGATTAAACATATTATAGTAGCCATCAGCTTTATCCTTTGACCTGCTTGCAACGGCATAAAGATTTGCATTTAGAGCTTCGATAATCGCAGGTATGGCAGCTATTTTAGATATATTGCTGCATCCAAGTACTCCCCAGTTAATTTTTCTGTTTTCCATAATATACTCCTGTTTTTATAAAATTTACCCGATTTTAAGATAGTAAGGTAGCATACCTATAGCCTTATTTCTTTCACTTTATTAAAGCCTATGTGACATAAATTTTTATGGCAGATAATTACACTTTCCCTACAAACTCCTGTAAATTGGCTGGAAGCTCAGTGAGAACCTTAACTTCTTTTCCATATTTCCCAGGAGTTTTTTCAACCACTACATAATCCATCCCTGGTATTATTACATCATTCAACAGTTCATAATACCTCTTACAGCAACATCCAGCAATGTTATTATATGGACAATATACCTCATGTATCGGTTTGTTTAATGCTTTTCCCATAAGAGTCCTGTTTGTTTCATTGGCCGTTACCATAACATCTAACCCCATTTCCTCGCTGCTAAGCTGCAGCCCTATAAAGTGCCCCCATTTTGATACTTCTGTCTCCAGCATACCAGGCTTTAATACTGCCAACATCCTTCTCATCATTACATCCGAAATTTTGCTGGAAGAAATATTCTCACGACTTCCGCACTTTTAATCTAAATTATACCGGAACAAAACTAATTTAAGCTCAAAAACAGCCATTGATATTTAAATCCCAAATGCAGTGCCATATCTTAGGATATAAACCCCCCTGCCTGCTTGCTTGTTGACAATTAAAAATTTTTTCGCAATAATTAAGTTACTAATGGTAATTCATAACTTCTGATTATTTTTAAATAATTAAATTTAAATGACACAGAAGGAAGATTGTTTGATATTAATAGTTATAAATATTTAAAATAAATCACAGTTGGCAAATTTTCTCATGACCAGGAGGTGATGATAGGAGGTTCAGATATTAATGTTGATGTTAAATATCAATATTGATATCTGAAGTAAAAAGAAAAGGCAAAAAAGCCAAAAATAATGTTAGAGGAGGAATTAAATGAAATCTAAAATGATTATTTGGTCAATGGTAGTTGTATTTGCCATCTCAATGTTGATGGTAGGCTGCAAGACAGCAGCAACTACAACCACAGCAGGAGCAGAAACCACAGCAGGAGCAGAAACCACAGCAGCAGCAGAAGAAACCACAGCAGGAGAAAAGAAAGTGGTAAAATTTATGTGGGCAGAATATGATGGTATCAAGCCGGAGTATATAAAAGAACTTGAGACAGCTTTCGAAGCTGCAAACCCTGATATTGATCTGCAGATGATCAGCACCTCGTGGAATGATTATGAGGCTCGCCTTGATACTTTTGTTGCTGGTGGAGAAGCACCGGATATCGCTGTTATTGGAACTCGTTGGTTGCTCAAGTATATGGATCTTGGAGTAGTCGAGCCCATTGAAAAGTGGGTAAGTAAGCCAGTTCTTGATGACATAATCGCAGCAACTATGGAAGGAAAGATTGGTGGAGAACTTAAGGCTCTCCCGGTTGCAGCTGGTCCAAGAATTATGTTTTATAGGTCCGACATTATTCCCGAACCGCCAAAAACCTTTGAGGAGATGAAAGAAATTGCCAAGAAAGTATCAAAGCCACCTGAAATGTATGGTGTTGGTATGATAGGAAAGAGCCCGTATGTGGAACTAACTGAATTTGTTTACTATTTCTATGGCGCAGACGGAGATTTCTTTGAGGTTAAAGAAGATGGAACCCTTGGTAAGTGCACGGTTAACAGTGAAGCAGGAGTAAAGGCCTTAACCTTTATGAAATCGTTGGTAAAAGAAAAACTTACTCAACCAACTGTCCTGGCTGATACGCGTGATGAGGTCCAGCAGATATTCGTAGCTGGCAAGCTTGCGTTTCACCTGTCAGGTGGATTTGTTGATTCACTGTGTATCGCTGCTAAAGTACCATTCAAATACAACTCCGCTTTAATGCCATATTTTGAAGGGGCGAAAGATCCAAGGACAGTCGTTATTACAGATTCAATCATGATGTTTAATACATCAAAGGTAAAAGCTGAAGCAGGAAAGGTTCTCGACTTCTTCTATCAGCCAGAATGGAGGATTCCTTTTGATAAGCAAACTGGTTTTCCGCCTGTAACGAATTCATCTGCAAAGGATGAATACTTCCAGAAGCCACTGTATAAGGTAATGGTTGAGGCGATGGGCAAGTCAAAAGGTTGGCCTTTAATGGTTGAATGGCCAAGAGCAAACGATATTATTTGGGAAGCAATCGGTAAAGTATTTTTAAATGATGCTGATCCAAAGGCAGCTTTGGATGAAGCAGCGGGAAAGATAGATACAGAAAGAGGTATTAAATAAAATAAATTAACGAAGGAACAATTTGAAGGCAGGGCTTCGGTCTTGTGACCGAAGCCCACAATTTGTGCAGAATGGGCAATTGTAAATGAAGGGGGCAAATTTGTATGAAATGAGGACCGGGATAGCCAGACAAAGATTTAATAAAAAGGAATCCACGATAGCTTACGTCTTGTTGTTTCCTGCCATTGCGTTTTTAATAGTGTTCATGTTTTACCCAGTTGTAAACGTCATAGTAATGTCTTTCTTTAAAGTGGACATGTTGGGACGTTTTAAGGCTTTTATTGGAATCGGTAATTATCAACTATTATTTGGAAATGTAAAATTCTGGGAGATCCTAATACGAACTGTAGTATGGACGGTTGTTGGCGTTTTAGTGAAAACTGTTGTTGGAATGATATATGCTTTACTTCTTAATGTTAAATTCAAAGGGCGAAAAATCGCAAGAACTCTTCTTATAATCCCCTGGGCAGCTCCTGTCCCGATATCTGCGATCTTATTTCAATGGGTATACAATTATGATTTTGGACTTTTGAATCACACGCTTAAATTAATAGGGATAAGCAATCCACCGTTATGGCTGGCGTATACGAAGACTGCATTTATAGCTGCACTGTATGTGGATATTTGGATAGGTATACCATTCATGGCTGTTGTTTTTTTAGCAGGGCTACAGGCCATTCCTGATGAATTATACGATGCTGGTGCAATTGATGGCGCAGGTGTATTTAACAAGTTCAGATACATTACCATACCTCTTATTAGGCCAGTTTTAATCGTTGCTACACTTCTTTCGGCATTGTGGACGTTTAACGATTTTTCTGTGATCTGGATATTAACTAGAGGTGGCCCGATAGATACAACGGACATACTTATAACTTGGATATATAAGAATTATTTTGTATATTACAAACCTGCAATTGCAGCTGCTGCAGGTACGGTCACTTTTGTGATTCTTTTGGTATTTAGTTTACTTTATGCTCGGTTTTATTTTAAGGAGGAGTGATTTGAGAAAAGGCCTAAATCTAAAGATGATTATATATATTATACTTGCGGTTATGCTAGCTATAAGTTTATTTCCGTTTTTAGTCACATTAATAACATCATTGAAGGATGTAAGTGAGGTTTATACATCCCCTCCAACGTGGATACCGGTAAAACCCACATTTAAGAACTACAGAGAGGTATTCGAGAGATACCCGATGGCCCGTTATTTTTTGAATAGTTTCATTATTGCAATTGGTGCAACTTTATTAAACGCTGCGTTTTCAATTCCAGCTGCTTATGCTACTGCAAGGCTCAGGTTCAGGGGTAAGAAGTTTTTTATGTACCTGCTTTTAATGGTGCAGATGTTTTCCCCGATAATCATAATCATTGCATTATTCAGACAGATGTCTATATTTGGACTGTTGAACAGTTATTTAGGCCTAATACTGGTTAATGCTGTATTTACCCTCACCTTTTCTATTTGGATGTTGAGCGCTTATTTCTTGAATGTCCCGTTTGAACTGGAGGAAGCAGCGATGATCGATGGCTGTAATCGATTCCAAGCCATTGTTAAAATCCTGATCCCTCTTGCCATGCCGGGTTTGACTGCAACAATGATCTATACATTTATTAATGCCTGGAATGAATTTGTTTTTGCTCTTACATTTACCACTACGCCTGAAATGCGGCCCTTGACGGTTGGGCTATATAGTTTCGTAGGCCGCTGGTCTATACAGTGGCAATATATCACGACTGCGTCTATTTTAGGTATTGTACCGATAGTGTTATTATTTATGTTGGTTGAAAAACAACTGATGAGTGGCCTGATGGGTGGTGCGATAAAGGGATAATCAAGAACACAAACCATAAAATCTGATTCTTGATTATGTTTTCTTGGGAAGAAAGATATTTGATAGGAAAAATAATACAAATCACAGGCAGAGATAATTGATAAACTGGTAAAATCAGGCAGGAGAGGATGGTAATGATGGGATTATTGAGTTGTATTACAGGTTTGATCCAAGACCAAAGATTAATCTTGCTCTTTACAGAAACAGGGTTCAGGGTGAGTTAAAGGTGAGTTATGAGAAAGAAATTAATGATTTCGTTGAACGCAATCGCGATGAGATTCTGCAGGTTCTTTCAGAGTTAGTGCAGATCAGGACTGAAAATATTCCTCCATGTGGAAATGAAAAAAAAGGACAGGAGTATCTTTATAACAAGTTGACTGAATTTATTCCGGAAAAAGATATCGAAGTCTTTGATACAGATGAAATAGAGGGGATAAAAGAACATCCTTTATTTTTCCCAACGATAGATGGAATGAAAAGAAGGTATAAGGGAAGACCCAACCTGGTTGCAACTTTAAGAGGAATGGGAGGAGGGAGTTCTTTAGTTCTATCCGGGCATGTGGATACTGTTCCTGCCGGTGAGGAGCACTGGAAAATTTTTGATGATCCTTTCAGCGGGAAGATAAAGAATGGCAAGCTTTATGGTAGGGGCTCAATGGATATGAAGGGAGGCCTGGTAGCATCATTATTTGCAATCAAATGCGTTACAGAATTGGGCTTGGGACTAAAAGGTGACGTTTTTTTTGAAAGTGTAGTGGATGAGGAATACGGTGGAGTCAATGGGACATTGGCATGCAGATTAAGATATCCCAATATTGACTTTGCGATATTATCGGAGCCAAGTGGTTTGGTGAGCGGCATTGAGACAAGGGGAG
>JAPLCN010000199.1 GCA_026392215.1 Actinomycetota bacterium
AAAAAAGCGTTACTGGAATTGAAAAAAGAATTGTTTAAAAATTTCTTGGTTGCTGAAATCATACTCTACGGCTCAAAAGCAAGAGGTGACTTTGATGAAGAATCAGATATGGATATCCTGATTATTTTAAAAAATAAGGTTGATGACAATATAAGAGAAAAGGTCTTCAGCATGAGCTTTAAGATAGAAATAAAATATGATGTGATTTTTGGAATACTGGTGGAGTCTGAAAATTTTTGGAGTTCACCACTTGCAGAAACCATGCCCATTCACTGCAACATTAGCAGGGAAGGGGTGCTCGTATAGTGATAGACAATGTTATTAAATACAGAAGAGAAAGAGCAAAAGAAACACTCGAAGAGGCAGAGATTATGCTTGACAACAATAAACTTATTGCTGCTGTTAACAGGATATATTACGCAATATTTTATGAGGTGCTTGCTCTACTTTTAACAAAAGGGCTTTCTTCTTCAAAGCATAGCGGTGTGAGAAGCCTGTTTAATAAAGAATTTGTAAAACCCGGGATTATATCCGAAGAATATGGTGATTTTTACAACAGGATGTTTGGGTTCAGGCAACGTGGGGATTATGAAGATTTTGTTGAATTTGATTATGAAAAGGTCAAAAGTTGGTTTGATAATACAAAAGATTTTATTAATTCAATTGAACAGGTTATCCGGAAGGCTATGAATAAGACCGATATTTAATTTCGGAGCAAAATATTGAGTGGATTATGGAAGTTACTCAAAATTATCGCAATTTTAAAGAAGGTCAAAAGAAGATTAAAGAATATGAGGAACGCTTAAAAAAACTTCTTGACAGGCATTCTAAAGAAATTATTGGACAAACCAGAAAGAAAAAAGAGTATAATTAAATCAAGATTTTTGTATTTTTAACTTGCGGAAAGTAAGCTATAATTTAATTATTTCTTTTAGATTTTTAAATGGCATCGATACAATTTCATTTAGATTTTAAATAAAGCAATTCGGCATATTGATTTAAATTTTCATGCATGTTATATTCTTACGCACAAATTTAAAATTGGAGGGATTTTTGGCACATGACTAAAAATATTATGTACAAACAGGTTACAGACGAAAACTGTATGGTCGAAAACGACAAAGGAGAAATGGTTCCAAACTACGATATCACCATCATAGATTTTGATGAAGGGGATATTTTAAAGGGAAGAGTGGTGAAGATTGATAAGGATGAAGTTCTTGTTGATGTTGGATTTAAATCTGAAGGTGTAATTCCGCTATACGAGCTTTCAATTAGAAATGGAGCAAAACCCGATGAAGTTCTTTCTATGGAAGAAGAGATAGAAATAATGGTTCTCCAAAAAGAAGATCAGGATGGCCGATTGATTTTATCAAAGAAACGGGCAGAAGTAGAAAAGAGTTTTGATAAGATTGAGAGTATTTACCGGAATGATGAAACTGTTGAAGGCCAGGTTATAGAATATGTTAAAGGAGGTCTTATTCTTGACATAGGGCTTAGAGGATTCCTGCCTGCTTCGTTGATTGACATTAAAAAGACAAGAGATCTTTCTTCTTATATAGGTGAAAGATATGCCTGCAAAATTATTGAAGTTGACAGGAACAGAAACAATGTAGTCCTTTCAAGAAAGGCTATAATTGAAGATGAAAGAAAAGAACAAAGAAAAGAAGTTCTTGACAGCATCGAAGTGGGCCAGATTAGAACAGGTGCAATTACAAGCATAGCTGATTTCGGCGCATTTGTTGATGTTGATGGAATTGACGGCCTTGTCCACATTTCAGAGCTTTCATGGAATCACGTGAAACATCCTTCAGAGGTTGTAAAAGTAGGCCAGGAAGTTAATGTTGAAATACTTGATATTGATTATGAAAAACAAAGGCTTTCACTTGGCTTGAAACAAACTCAAAAAGACCCATGGGTAGATAAAATAAAAACCTATAAAGCCGGGGATGTTGTTCAGGGTAAAGTAACAAGAATAGTAAAATTCGGTTTGTTCGTTCAGATTCAGGAAGATATGGAGGGCCTGGTGCATATTTCTGAATTAAGCATGGAACCTGTTAAAAAGCCAAGCGATGTTGCTAAAATCGGTGATGAACTTATTGTTAAGATAATAGATATAGATTTTGATAAAAGAAGAATGGCTTTTTCAATCAAGCAGGTTACTAATCCTGAAACAGCTTCAGAACAGCCAGTTAAACTGGAAGATTTGTCAGAAGAATTAACTGCAGAAGAAGAAAAAATAAAAGAAGCTAAACCAGAAGCTGTTGATATCAAAATAGAAGAAAATACTCCTGAAAGGGAAAGAGAAAAAGCTATTAAGGAAATCTTAAAAGAAATGAAAGATGAAGCTAATTTGTAAGAATCGTCTTTTATGAATTTTTCCGTAAATAAAGAGTTAAATAAAGATTTAAATATTGATTATCCCTTAATTTTTTAAAAAAGTTAGGGGATAATTATTTTATTTGAAATATCTGTTTTAAAAGAGGTGTTTAAAATAAAAGTAATAGGTATTGCAGGAAAAACTGGCTGCGGTAAAACCTATGCCGCAAATTATTTAGCTGGAAAATTAAAATCCAGCATTAAATTAGACGTGGACTTGCTTGCAAAAGAAATCTACAAGGAAAATGATAGCCTGGCAGGCAAAGTGGCAAACTGCTTCGGAAAAGAAGTGTTAAATTCAGACGGAAGCATTAATTATTCATGCCTTGGCAAAAAAGTATTTTCCGGCTGCACTGAAATGAAAAAATTAAACGATTTGACGTTCCCTTTAATATTTGACAGAGTTTCCTGTTTTATTAAGGAAAATTCAGTTAAGGATTATATTATAATAGAAGCCGCCATACTTTTTGATGCAGGGCTTGATTATTTTTGCGATAAAATTATATTAATAAGAGCTGATGCTAAAGAAAGAGAGAATTTTTTAAAATGCAAGAATTTAAATATGCGGATTGAAGATATCAGGCAAAGAATTAAAAATCAGAAAATAAAAATTAAAAAAGACAAAGTAGATTTTATTATTGAAAATAATTCTTCTCTTGCGTCTTTTTATCGCAATATTGATGTTATTATTGATAAGCTGTAATTAATCAGACAAATAACAAAAAATATTGCTTCAACAAATTAAAACAATATCATGGTTTGAATAAAAATATGGGATTTGGATCATATAAGTTAGATAAAAAGTTTAAATTGTTTGCAAACTATACTCCACAAGGCGACCAGGGAAAAGCAATTGCGAAGTTATCTGATGGAATTAAAAACGGATATAAATATCAGACATTATTAGGAGTTACAGGTTCCGGAAAAACATATACTGTTGCAAATGTAATTAAAAATATCCAGATTCCTGCTCTTGTTCTTGCACCTAATAAAACATTGGCAGCGCAATTATGCAATGAATTCAAAGAATATTTTCCTGAAAATGCAGTTGAATATTTTGTAAGTTATTACGACTATTATCAGCCGGAAGCTTATATTCCAAGCAAAGATATGTATATTGAAAAAGATTCTTCAATTAATGAAGAAATAGAAAAATTAAGGCTGTCCACAACAAACTCTTTATTTTCAAGAACAGATGTAATAGTAGTCGCAAGTGTTTCGTGCATATATAATCTTGGTTCTCCTGAAGAATATGAAAATAAAAGAGTCCTTATAAAAAAAGGTGAAGAATATTTTAGGGAAGAATTAATAAAGAATCTGATATCTATAAAATATGAAAGAAATGACTATGAATTCACTCAGGGGATTTTCAGGGTTAAGGGAGATACTCTTGAAATATTTCCTGCTTATCAGGATAACGCAGTAAGGGTTCAGTTTTTCGGGGATGATGTAGAGGATATTATTGAATTTCATCCTGTATCAGGAGAAATTTTAATGACAAAAGATATTGTTTTGATTTCTCCGGCAACACATTTCCTGGCTGCCAGCGAGTGGATAGAAACAGCCCTGGCAACTATTGAAGAAGAAATGAAAGACAGGATAAATTATTTTAAAAATCAAGGCAAGCTTCTTGAAGCACAAAGGATTGAATCCAGAACAAAATATGATATGGAAATGATTGCAGAACTTGGGTTTTGCAGCGGGATTGAAAATTATTCAAGACATATTTTAGGCAAAAAACCCGGAGATACCCCCAATACTTTGCTTGATTTTTTCCCCGAAGATTTTTTAGTTATCATTGATGAATCTCATATATCCCTGCCCCAGATAAGAGGAATGTATGAAGGAGACAAATCAAGAAAACAAACGCTTGTAGACTTTGGTTTCAGGCTTCCGTCGGCACTTGACAACAGGCCTCTCAAGCTTGATGAGTTTGAAAATAAAGTAAAAAAGTTTATATTTACAAGTGCAACGCCAGGTCTGTTTGAGAAAAAAGTCAGCCTTCAGGTTGTTGAGCAGATTATCAGGCCGACAGGGTTAATTGATCCAGAAGTAATAGTAAGGCCCTCAAAGGGCCAGATTGATGATCTGATGAATGAAATTTTAAAGCGTGTTGCAAAAAAAGAAAGAGTTCTGGTTACAACATTAACAAAAAAAATGGCAGAAGACCTCGCTGATTATCTGGCTGGCAGGAACGTTAAGGTCAGGTATCTTCATTCAAACATAGACACTATTGAGAGAATAGAGATACTTACTGGTTTAAGAAAAGGTGATTTTGATGTGCTGGTAGGAATTAATTTATTAAGAGAGGGGCTGGATCTGCCTGAAGTTTCCCTTGTTGCAATTCTGGATGCAGATAAGGAAGGTTTTTTAAGGTCAGAAATTTCCCTGATTCAAACAATCGGAAGAGCTGCAAGAAATGTAAACGGACTTGTAATAATGTATGCGGATACAATAACAAATTCAATAAAGAATGCTGTTGGTGAAACTGACAGAAGAAGAGAAATACAAATTGAATATAATAAGGCAAACAGCATAACTCCGACAACAATCGTCAAGAGCATTTCAGATATCCTTTATTCAACCGGAATTACTTCAAAAACCAAAAAGCTGAAACAGTTTGCCGGGACTGTTAAAGAAAATAAAACAAAGTTTAATGAAGAAAAACTGCTGAAAATGGATATTTATGAAGTGATTGCCATAATTTCAAGCCTTGAAGAAGAAATGCACCTTGCTGCAAGAGAACTTGAGTTTGAAAAAGCTGCCATCATAAGAGACGAAATTAAAAAAATTAAAAAGGTTATTAATATTGAAACTATAAAAAACTAATATGATAACCTTAATATTTTCGGGATACTATTTATAAAGACCTGATTTTAGATTAATATCTTAGATTCATTATCAGCGCAGAAGTTAATAATAATTAGTTCCAGGTAAGCAATTCTCTAAAGTTTAAAAAATTATGACATTTTGAGCTTATAAAACTTAAAAAATTTACAAAATAACTAAAATTAATCACTAAGAACTGATTAACAACAATTAAAAAATAAAAAAATATACAAAATAGCATAAATAACGATATGAAATCAGAAATAGTTATTAAGGGTGCCAGGGAGCATAATCTTAAAAATATAAATCTTACAATTCCAAGGGATAAGTTTATTGTTTTTACCGGCGTCAGCGGATCAGGCAAGTCTTCTCTTGCTTTTGATACAATCTATGCGGAAGGGCAGAGAAGATATGTTGAATCATTATCTTCTTATGCAAGACAGTTCCTTGGACAGATGGAAAAACCTGATGTTGATTTAATTGAAGGCTTGTCTCCGGCAGTTTCAATCAACCAGAAGGGTGTATCAAAAAATCCGCGTTCAACAGTTGGAACGATAACTGAAATATATGATTACCTTAGAGTATTATTTGCAAGAGTAGGAAAGCCTTACTGCCCTAATTGCGGCAAACTCATAACAAAACAAACTATTGATCAGATAGTTGATCAGATCATGGCTTATCCCCTGGACACAAGATTCATGGTTTTGTCTCCGGTTGTAAGAGGCAGAAAAGGTGAATACAACAAGACTTTTGAAAACATCAGGAAAAGCGGATTTGTCAGAGCCAAAATTGATGGAGAAATCAGAGACTTGAACTTTGCTGAAGAAATAAGGCTGGATAAAAATATTAAGCATAACATTGAAATAGTAATTGACAGGCTTAAGATTAAGCCTGATATCAGGAAGAGGCTGACGGAAGATATAGAGATTGCCCTTAAAGAAAGTGAAGGAATAGCTTATATTGAAATTGCAGATTTGGGTGAAATTCAAACATTTTCTGAAAATTTTTCCTGTATTGACTGCGGCATAAGTTTTGAGGAATTAACTCCAAGAATGTTTTCTTTTAACAGCCCTTACGGAGCCTGCAAGGAATGCAGCGGGCTTGGTTTTAAAAAAGAGATTGACCCATATCTGATTATCGAGTTTCCTGAAAAGAGCATAAATGGCGGTGCAATCCCTTTTATAAATATGGGGTATTCAAATTATTATTCACAGCTGATGAAAAGTTTGTCTGAAAGTTATAATTTTTCCCTTGATTTGCCATTTGAAGAATTATCGCAAGATGTAAAAGATATAATTTTATATGGGAAAAAAGGTGAAAAAATTAAGATAAGATATAGGAGTTTTGAAGGGCGCGTCCATAATTATTATTTAAGATATGAAGGCTTGATTAATAATTTAAAAAGAAGATATATTGAAACCGAATCTGAAAACGCAAGGGAAAAAATAGAAGAAATAATGAGCCAGAGGCCATGCCCGTCATGCAATGGCAGAAGGTTAAGGCCGGAAAGCCTTTCTGTAAGAATTGGGGGCAAGTCTATTGCGGAGCTTTGTGAACTCACGGTTTTTGACGGCGTTGAATGGCTAAAAAATCTTAAACTGACAGAGCAGGAACAGATAATAGGGATGAGGCTGATTAAGGAAATAATTGAAAGGCTGAAGTTTTTAAATGATGTAGGACTGGGATATCTGGCAATAGAAAGGCAGGCCGGGACACTTTCCGGAGGAGAATCTCAAAGAATAAGGCTTGCAACGCAGATAGGTTCCGGTCTAGTAGGGGTTTTATATATCCTTGACGAGCCAAGCATCGGCCTTCATCAGAGAGATAACAGCAAATTGATAAATGCCCTGAAAAGATTAAAGGATTTGGGAAACACAATAATCGTAATTGAACATGATGAGGAAACAATCAGAAGTGCTGACTATGTGGTTGATATCGGTCCAGGAGCAGGAATACATGGAGGGCATATAATTTTCAGCGGTGTTCTTGAAGATATTTACGCCTGCAAAAAATCTTTAACCGGAAAGTATCTTTCGGGAGAAAAGTTTATCCCTGTACCTGAAAGCAGAAGGAATGGCAACGGAAAAAATTTAATTGTTGAAGGGGCTTGCGAACACAATTTAAAAGATATTGATGTAACATTTCCCCTGGGCAAATTTATAGTAGTAACCGGAGTTTCAGGATCAGGTAAAAGCACATTGGTTAATGAAACACTGTACCTTGCATTATCAAATATTTTAATGAATACCAACTACAGGCCAGGTAAACATAAAGATATTAAAGGAGCTCAAAACCTTGATAAGGTAATAGTAATTGACCAGTCTCCGATAGGAAGAACGCCTCGTTCAAATCCCGCAACATATACCGGTGTCTTTACTTATATCAGGGAACTTTTTTCAATGACAACAGACGCTAAATTAAGAGGATATAAACCCGGAAGGTTCAGTTTCAATGTTAAAGGCGGCAGATGCGAAGCTTGCCAGGGTGGCGGGGAAATTGAGATAGAAATGCACTTCCTTCCTGACGTGTATGTTGTTTGTGAAGTCTGCAAGGGCAAGCGCTATAATAGGGAAACACTTGAAGTAAAATATAAAGATAAAAGTATTGCAGATATATTAAATATGACAGTAGAAGAAGCTAACAAATTTTTTGAACATATTCCCAGAATTGTAAACAAACTTAAATACATTGATGATGTCGGACTTGGATACATTAAACTCGGCCAGTCATCAACTACGCTTTCCGGTGGAGAAGCTCAAAGAGTTAAACTGGCTACTGAACTATCAAAAAAAAGCACCGGCAATACCTTATATTTATTGGATGAACCTACAACCGGCCTTCATTTTGAAGACATTAATAAATTATTAAAAATCTTAAACAGACTGGTAAATGCGGGCAATACAGTAATAGTTATTGAGCATAATCTGGAAGTCATAAAAACAGCAGACCATATTATTGATCTGGGTCCTGAAGGCGGAAATCTTGGTGGAGAAATTATTGCAACCGGGACACCGGAAGAAATTGCTAAAACCAGCAAGTCATTTACAGGCAAATATTTAAAAAGTTATTTAAGTGATGGAAAACATAGAAACCAAAAAGAATGATTTAGCTTTAACTATAAGTTCACTCCCCAAAAAGCCGGGTGTTTATCTTTTTAAAGATAACAATGGGGAAATTATCTATATAGGAAAAGCAAAAATATTATATAACCGCGTCAGGAGTTATTTTTTAAATAAAGAAAACCTTAACATTTCAAACCCTAAAGCTTCATATTTTTCTGAAAAGATTGATGCGATAAACTACCTTGTTACAGACAGTGAAGTTGAAGCCCTTATACTTGAATTAAATTTAATAAAAAAATACCGGCCTAAATTTAATACCGATCTTAAAGATGATAAATCATATCCGTTTATTGCAATTACCGAAAATGAAGATTTTCCAAGGTTGATTATTACACGAAACAGAAATATCAGGGGAGCAAAATATTTCTGCCCAAATACCAAAGTCCATGCTTTGCGCGAGATTGCAGAAAAACAAAAAAAAATATTTATGCTTAGGGATT
>JAPLCN010000014.1 GCA_026392215.1 Actinomycetota bacterium
TACATCTGCTATCATATGAGGCATTAAATTATTCATCACCTTTGGCATAATCTCTGGCATCTGTTCACTCATATAATCAGGCATTGGAATTCGCTGCCCCACCTTATTTAACATCGTATCCATTACTTTTGGCATCATCTTTGGAAGCAATATTGGAAATAGTACAGGAAACATTGGTTTCATAAGCTTAAGCATACCTGGTATTTTACCCATAAATCGCATCATACTACCCATTTTAAAAGGCATGGAATCTATTAGTTCAGGCCACATGGAGCCCATAATATCAGCAAATCCCTTAGGTGTCATCAGCGCTATCATTGCTTCAAAAACAGCCCATTGCCTCTGTACTTCAGGATTGGGGTCAGGAAAACTGTAACCAATAGCTGAAGAGGCAAACCTTGCAAGGTCAACTATATCAAGTGAAATTTGCTTCTTATCTTTCGTCACCCTGAACTGAAATTCACAGCATGGGCATAGTGCCAATAATTTCTCAGCACCTGTCTCAACTGCCTCATCGAGTCTCACTTTACCTACTTCTGCAGCTATTGGCGGATCCTTGATAAGGGTCAAAACACTTCCGCAGCAGTGCGCCTCTTCCTTGTTGTATTCCATTTCTACCAATGTTACATTCGGAATAGCTTTTATGACTTCGCGCGGAGCATCGTAAACACCAGAAGCACGGCCAATATGACATGAATCATGCCATGTTACTGTCATTGGATCCATATTATTATCAGGAAAGACAAATTCTTTATTCCTGATCTTTTCAGCTAAAATTTCGCTATAATGTTTTGCTTTTATATCATAATCCATTCCAAGTTTTTTTGCCCATTCAGGATAAACCTGTCTCCACATCATATCGCAGGCAGGGCATGAAGAGACAACAGTATCTGCACCAGCTTTTTTCACAGCATCAATATTTTTTCTCATTGTTTCTGCGAATACATCCCATTTGCCAGCAGCGAGCATTGGAGTGCCGCAGCAATTCTCCATTTTGCCTAAATAGCCAAAATTAACTCCAGCAGCATCCAGCAATCTAACAGTAGCCATAGCTATGTCATGCTCTACATAGCTTGCAGTACAACCGGCAAAATAAACAATATCTGTTTTTTTGCTGGTATTATAATGTTTGGCTTTTAAATCTTCCGGAAACCATGCATCTCTATCCTTACGATAACCAGCCCAGATATCGCCTTCTTTCTGTAATGCTTCTGACATCATCTCAAATGGGGGTATGGTCATTTTATTTTTTTCCTGTATCATATGACCTCGCATTTTCATCCATGATGGTTCGATGGGAAGATTTACAGAACACTTTATATTACATATTTCACAAGTGGTGCAGGCCAGAAATGCGTCAACCATATATTGACTCCATTTTTCACGCCCTTCCATATATTCCCTTAGCCAAAACCATTTCCCCCTTGGACTCTGGCTTTCCCAGCCACGTCCATAATATTGATCACATTCAGGAACACAATAACCGCATTGGGAGCAGGTATAAGCATACCAGGCAATATCAGCCGGAATACCTTTTACCTGTTTTACAATACGTTCTCCGATTTTTGTTATTACACTATTTCCAACTGGTCTGATTAGTGGTTCTATAAGCTCGGCCAAACTCATAATTATATCTATTCTGCTGTTACCAAAAACCTTTTTGGGATTCATAATATTTTGAGGATCTTTATCTGATTTGAACTTTTTTAATCTTGCAAATCTTTCTCTACCTAAAACACTTTGTGCCTTTTTAGCAAAATATACTCCTGCTGCATAAGCACGTCCGCCATGTTTTTGAGCAATTTTTAATATTGTTAAAGTTAGTGCAAAGACTAAATTATAACTGAACCTACGCTGATCACTTGGTATAAATCCTAAAATAACTACTTCTGGTTTGCCTTCTCTTCCTTTTTTAATAACCAACCCTTCTTTTACAATTGGCTGGCGAACTTTTTTATTTATTTCTGTCAATACATCATCTAATGCTGATAAAGGTATACAAAATTCTGCAGGAACAAGACTTGGACTTATTCTTTTTACTAACATTACCTTAAATCGGTTTTCCCATTCATGCTGTGCTATTTCATTACTCAGTATTTCACCCTGATATAAACTAACTAAGTCAGGCAAATTTTTATTGACTTCATTACTGTCTTTTTTTCGATAAGTTAACGTTGTAATATAGGCTTCAGGTAAAATAATGTGTTTTTCTATAATATCGCCCTCATGAGACCTTAATGGTGATTTGTTTTTTAAATCTGCCATTTGTGGATTTATAAAAAGAACTGACCATACTGGTAAATTTTTGTCTATGACAGTTTGTAAAAATTTTTGAAGATCATTTAATTTCTTAAAACTGACAGCAGTAATTTCAAGTTCATCCAATGGCATAATTTTAATTGTAATTTCGCTTATTAAACCTGTGGTTCCTTCAGCATCAGATATAAGTTCCAGTTCAGAATCTTTAAAATCTTTTATTGTGCCATCAGGTAATACTACACGGGCGCTTACAACATTTTCACTAAATGTCCCAGCTTCAAATGAGCCTATTCCAGCGCCACCCTGAGCAAGCCAGCCACCAACTGTAGAACCAGGATAACTTGTTGGATATAATTTTAAAGTTAATCCTTTCTTATTAAGTTCCTTATCAAGTTTTTCCCAAATTATACCAGGCTGAACTGTTACAGTATTGTCTGCAGAATTGATATTAATAATTTTTTTCATTCTGTAAAAATCCACAACTATACCCTTTTTTAAGGGCAAAACACCACCATAACCTGAAGTAGCATTCCCCCTGGGTGTAAGCGGCACATTATAATTTGCTGCAAAATTTACTAATTTTACAAGCTCTTCTTCTGTTTGAGGTTGTACTATAACTTCAGGAATTACACTGCCAATAAATGGCTTTATAATTGCCGGCATCGCAGCAATATCGTGGCCGTATAATTTGCGCTCAGTCTTATCAAAAGAAATTCTGTTGCTGAATAACTCCTGCAATTGAATTTTTGCATTTAAATTCATAGTGTTACTCCCCTTTTATATTAATTTAAAACTTTTTACTTATTGTTTTCTATCGCATCGCTTACGGTCTTATGTTTTGAAAGCAGCATTTCCTGTAAAACTTCACTTATCAAATCATAAGCCTTTATAATTTTTGGATTTGAAATGGAATA
>JAPLCN010000072.1 GCA_026392215.1 Actinomycetota bacterium
CTGGATATACCCAAGCTGTTTATCATTTTGGGTGTTTTAATGGCGGTTGTTAGATTTATTATTCTTAAAAATAAGAAAAAATCAGTTGAATTAAAGGATAAATCAGCAGGTATTTTTATTGCCATAATAGTTTTATTTGGTTTTTTATATGAGGCAAGTTTTATTTTAAGTAATAATATTCCAATTGGAAGAGCTATATTTATGCCTGCGGGATTTGTTATTTCATTAATATTTTCTTATATAAAAATTAACTGGGGTATTGTTAGTCAAATATTTTTATATATTCATATGGTTTTGTTGTTTGCTTTTGCAGCGTATATTCCATATGGTAAATATTCACATATGGTTTTTGGACCAATTGTTGCATTTATAAATAAAAAACCAAATGATTAAATTTTATTAAAATTTTAAAACAAGAATATGTGCTTAAAGTAAAATGAAATTAGATAAGTTTACTGTAAGGCAATTAGCTGAAATTGATGCATGTACCAGATGTGGCAACTGTTTAGATCTTTGCCCTGCTTATGCTGGAAGTGGAGATGTTGCTATATCACCAAAAAAGAAAATGGAAGTTTTGAAAAGATTGGTAGATACTGAATACGGAATTTTTCAGAAAATTTTTAAGAGAAAGAAAATAAGTGAGAAAGATATAGAAAAAATTTCAAAGGCAGCCTTTGAGTGTACTATGTGTTCCAGATGTGAGCAGGAGTGTTTTATTAATATAAAGCTTCAAGATATATGGTTAAGACTCAGAGAGATTCTAGTAGAGGAAGGAAAATATCCGGAAGTACTTGATATGTTAAGAGAAAAATTATTAGAAGCTCATAATATATCATTTGATACAAATGAGGGTAGAATCAATTGGATTAACCAGATTGCCCAATTACCTGAAGATAAATATATTAAAGAAAAAGCAGAAGTAATATATTTTGTCGGGTGCGTTTCTTCGTTCTCGCCCCGGGTTTTTAAAATTCCAAGATCAGTTGTACAGATTTTAAAAGCAGCAAGTATTGATTTTGGACTTCTTGGGGATGAAGAATGGTGTTGCGGTTTTCCACTCCTGACTTCGGGTTTTAGGGAAGATTTTGCAGAGTTTGCAAGGCATAATATTGAAAAAGTTAATAAAACAGGTGCAAAATATTTAATTACATCATGTCCATCATGTTATCATATGTGGAAGCATATTTATCCGGAAATTCATTCTGAATTTAAAATGGAATTTGAAGTTTTACATGTAGTACAATATTTTTATAAACTCGCAAAAGAAGGAAAATTTAAATTAAATCCAGTTAATCAAAAGGTTACATATCATGATCCTTGTGATTTGGGAAGAAATTCAGGGATATATGAAGAGCCAAGAAATTTGATAAAAATGATTCCAGGAATTGAATTTATTGAGCTGGAAAATAGCAGGAATCTTTCAACTTGCTGCGGAGGCGGAGGAAACGTTGAAGCAGTAAATGTGCAGCTTTCTGAAAATATTGCAAAAATAAGGGCACACGAAATTATGGATTCGGGAGCTGATGTTGTTGCTTCTTCCTGTCAACAGTGCGTGAGGACAATTGCGGGGGCTTTAAAGAAAGAAAAGTCAAAAATAAAAGCCATGGATATTTCCGAACTGCTGCTTGAGAGTATTGAAGGTGCTGGGGAATAAGAAAAAATAATTTAGTTATCTTCCGGAGAATAAGAATGGCTGGTGCAGATAAGATTTCCAATATAATTGACAGTTATATTTCTGAAAAAAATCTTAGGGGGAAGCTGAACAGCTGCAGGATTTTTAACTACTGGGAAGAAATTGTCGGCAAGGAAATCGCAAAAAATACAAAACCCAAAAAGTTAAAAGATAAAGTTTTATATATA
>JAPLCN010000093.1 GCA_026392215.1 Actinomycetota bacterium
AATGACTGAAAAATAAAGAAGCTTTTTAGAATAAAATTTTTTCATTACACCGGCAAGTCCCATTCCTGATGTCATGCCAATTCTTCCACACATTTCCTGGATAGAAAACATCATAGGGATTAAAAAAAGAGACAACCAATTAAGTCTATAGCCAAATTGTGCTCCTGCTATTGAATAAGTTGCTACACCTGATGGGTCGTCATCGGCAGCACCTGTAATAAATCCTGGTCCTAATTTTCTAAAGATATTTCTTAGAGCTTTATAAAATTTAGGCATTTTAATTTTTATTCTTTTTAGAATTTATTAACGAATCTAAAAGCCCTTGATTCTACTACATTATGCTACTATCCTCTCGCATAATTAAGAATTTATATAAATCTAAAATGAAAGAATATATCGATTATTTCATTTAGGAGTATTATAATATGTATAAATTTTATTAGAAAGCATGACTATTTTAAAGTGAGAAAGGAGAAACAATGAGGTTTATTTTAATCATTGCAGCTATTATCTTGGCTGTAGTGGGAATTTTAGGTCTTTTCCCTTCAATTGGTTGGGCTCATGTGCAATTGTGGCGTGCAATATTAGAAATAGTTGTGGGAGGCCTTGTATTAATAATAGGTGTAAGACAAAGTTAGGGTTTTAAGATTTTAAAAACCAAATAAGAAAGAGGAAAAACGATGAGTATTATATTAATCATCTTAGGTGCTGTCTTGATTATATTAGGATTTTTGGGAGCTATCCGCACCCGTTCAATTAAATGGGCTGTTTTGCCATTATGGCGTGCAGTGGTAGAGATAATTATTGGAATTGCGGTTCTAGTAATAGGTTTTATGAAGTAATAAATATTGAAACCTTAAATGGCGCCATGATGAAATAAGTTTCATAATCCTTTCTGTAATAAGCACCTTTTTCTTTAGCTGCCCCAATGTGTGAAATTTCGAACCATTTTTTAAGAGAATTAATAAATTTAAAAGATTTATTTAATATCAATTAATAGACTGAAAAGATTAAATGTCCGGTAATGCAATTTAGCTAATCTTTAATTTTTTTCTTATAATATCTTATATGAGCGGATATTGGCACACAGGGCAAGAGCATGGACAGTTCTTGCATTTCTTATTTTAGAGCTTACTAAAGTATTCTTAAATCCTGTTTTTTTTTTTTTTGCTAAAAAGTCTTTTTCTGGCAGGGCTCTTCCAATACATCTAAATAAGTCGTTTATATTGTTTATTGTATCTTCTGGAAGCTTATCCTTTAAGACTATTTCACAAAACACAGTTCTTCCACCTGGTTTAAGCACTCTGTAAACCTCTTTCAAAACCCTTTCTTTATCCGGTGAAAGATTATAAATACCATTAGAAGCTACAACATTAAAGAAATCATCTTTAAAAGGAAGATGATCGGATGAACCACAAACAAGCTCTACATTATTTATTCCAACAGATTTCATATTATTCTTAGCTTTTTTTAACATATCAGTTGAGATATCCAGACCATACACTTTTCCTTTACTGCCTACCAGATTAGCATAAAAATAAAGATCTAGGCCTGCCCCACACCCTAAATCTAGGACTATTTCTCCTTCTGCTAGCTCAGTAAAAGGTTGGGGATTGTTAGCTCCTGTAAATGATTCGGTAAATGTTTGAGGTAATTTATTTATTATCTCTTTAGGATATCCTACGTCTATAGCAAAAGTTTTTCCTACTGGAAAATTAAAAGAGCCACAAGGTTCTTTTGCAACCTGGCTATACTTTTCTTTTACTGCTTCTTTGATTTCTTCAGAAGTCATTTCACCCAATGATTTTTTATCCATTTTTAATAAACCCAGTATTATAAGTTTTAATAAAAACAATAATACTTTAACATTAATCAAATTGATACACAGATTTACTTTTAAACATTAAGGTATCTTTACTGGCTGCCCCAAGGTGTGAAATTTCGAACCATTTTTCAAGAGAATTAAATATTTTAAATAAGTTTTAAGCTTTTTAAAACTTTAATCTATTTATGAAAAAAGAGGAAGATATTAAGAATAAACAAAACCATCAGACCGACTAAGGAAACACCTTGGACTGTTCCTATATTAGTAAATCCTTCAGAAATGCCGTTATATAAAATCCAAAGAAAATAAACCACATTTCCGAAAATGGCGATATAACGCAGTATTTTGTAGATTTTAGAATTTTTATCCATGTATTTTAATATAACATATCCTGTTCTTTGTGTATAATTCTAGCAATTCTAATTTATTATAACTTTCCTTTCATTAAAAATACTTGTTGGAAGCTTAGGCTACAATACTCAATAATTGCTTATAAGTATTTTGGGAAGATATCTAAGTGGCTGGGGATAGTAGACAAAGTTAAAACTAAAATATTAAGTTTAAGGGAGAATATTTATATTCTTGAATTTAAGACCCAAAACTCTTAACTTAACTATACATAAACAAATCTCCTATTTTAAGTTAAATCAACTATTGCATTTAAAAAAGACAGTAATAATTATATAATTTTGTTAATTTTATAAATATCTTGTAAGGAGCGATAATGAGTAAAGTTGCAATAGTGACTGATAGTACTGCAGATATTCCTAAGGATTTAGTTGAAAGATATGGAATAAAAGTAGTGCCTTTATATGTAAATTTTGAAGACAGAAGCTACTTAGATGACAGAGTAGATATTACCAGCAAACAGTTTTATGAAAGATTAAGAAGTGTAAAAAGCAACCAACAACATCTCAACCAACACCACAAGACTTTGTAAAAGCTTATAGTGAACTTTTAAAAGAAAATGGGGTTATAATTTCAATCCATATCTCAAAAAAGATGTCGGGAACTTTTAACTCTGCAGAAGTGGCAAGAAAAGAATTATCTGAGTGTGACATAGAAGTTATTGATTCTGAACTAGTGCACATACCTTTAGGTATCCTTGTAATAAAAGCAGCCGAACTTGCTCGTGATGGTAAATCAAAAGAAGAAATACTAGACACCATAAATAAACTAAAACAAAAGATTACAGTTCTTTTTATTCCAAGCACCTTAAAATACTTAATAATGGGTGGAAGAATA
>JAPLCN010000103.1 GCA_026392215.1 Actinomycetota bacterium
TGTTTAAAATGATGAATAAAAAAGATATGGAAAAGTACTCGTCTTCTGTCACCTTATCAGATATGGAAATTTTCATTTTCCCTGAACTTTTATACAGCTTGCTTTTGGCTAATATAATGTCCCCAAGAATATGGGCATGGAAAGAGAATCCATGGTTTAAAGATATTGACAGCATGACACCATACAAGAGGATATTAAGAGTTAAACAATTTATCATGGACAGCTTTGATTTTAATCTTGACCTTGACACCTGGGGACTTACAACAAAGGAAAAGGAAATTTCAAGGTTTAAATCTTTTATGGATGAAGATGTAATAAACAAGAGCAATGCTCTTTTTGGTTACGAAGGTGACAAGTATTATTTTGACATAGACATTAGAAAACATTTTGGAATTGATAAATATAAATCCAATGTAATCCCGTATTGGAAGACGGAAACAGTAGAAGCAATGGAGGCATTTAAGTATAAAGACACCCATGAAAAGAGCGCTGGCGAGTGCGTATCCTTATCAACACTTTATGCTGCTGCATTATTTATTATATGCAAAATACCATTGGAAGACATATTTCTTATGGCAACTCCTCTTCATTCTCAAAATTTTATTGATATAAAGGATGGGATTTTAACTAATAACAGGAGAATAGTAACAAGGAACATGTGGTTTAATGGTACCGAACTTACAGCAAAAGCCCAAAGAGCTATGCGAAATGAACAGGTTACCATTGTTTCTCATTGTTCGGGATTTGTACATGTTGTATATCCTGAGGCCACCATAGATATAAAAGCGTATAACAGGTTTGAAAAGAAGCTTCAAAAATTCCTGGTTACTGATATTAATTATGATATATTATGCAATTTTCTTAGACAAGAAAGCCAGCTTCAAAAATGCTTCCAGATAAAACATAATTATAATGGCAAGGATAGATATATTGGTGCTGAGAAAGCATATGCCTATGAACATACAAGTTCTTTCAAGATAAATGAGAGTACAATAGACCAGCTCTTATCAGAAATTGATGAATACGATTTTTATTTAGAACCTATGGAAGGCAAAATATGTCTTAATAAATTTAATGATTATTTTAAAATCCATAAGATAAATTTTCATGATAAAAACAGTATAAATAAATTGGTGGAGGAATTGGATTGCGCACATATGAGAAAAAATGAGATTTTAACTGCTCTTTTTGAATTTTGCAATTTAGAACCAAAGCTTCCTGGAAAGGACAAAATTTTTATAAAAACCGAGCCAATTAATATTACAAATGACTTGGACAGAGCAAGTATTATCTCTTACTTAGAGTCTATAAGAGACAAAAACCCAACTGCAGACCTGGCTTTTTACTCATTCAGGGATTTTTCCAGGACCAGTTGGGAGCCTTTTTTAAAAGCAGCTATTGAAAGAAATCCTGTGTCAATTGAAGCGTGTGAAAAGTTTAGCGATGCTGAGGTAATAAATATAATGGAAAGTATTCCCAATCAATCCATATATGATAGCTTTAGGATAGCCCAGCCCGATGAAGTATGGAATTACCAGAGAGGCGATGGTCTGGAAAGAGCAATATGCCTGGCTAACATTTTGAAAAACAGAGACTGTAATCTAAATATCGATATTAATGTTGAAAAGGATCATGTTGCTATAATTATAAATGAAACAACGATTACATGGTCATCCAGTAAAGGTTTAAAAGGAAATATAAGATTGGATAACAGTTCTTTTTAGGAACTTTAGGGTAAAAATACTTTCTGTGAAAGCTGATTATATGTTTCATTAATTCGCATCTTTTAGAGATAAGGAAATTCTTTTCCTGTCCTTGTCTATATTTATTACTTTTACATTGACTTTCTGATTTATTTTTACAACATCATGTATTTTTTATTCACCTGAATATTTTTGAAACTGCGTAAAAATAATATATTTTATTTTTAAAAAATTTAAAAATAGCTCTTTTTAAATAAAAAGTTTTTAAAACTTTTTATTTATTTTGTCCTGAACCAGAAAATAAACATAGCCACCTGTCGCTGGTAAACTGAATATGAAGGTTTTGAAGATAAAATATGTTTTTCCATCATAGGGATACTGATGAAAATAAAAAGAATTGTAACAACTATAGGTCCTATTATTGTCATCCATATTTTAGGATTAATTCCCATTTGCAAAACCCATATTCCCCACCAAAATAAAACTTCGGCATAATAATTCGGATGTCGGCAGTAACGCCATAAACCCCTGTCAATAAATTCATTGGAAAATGGTTTGTTTTTTTTAAACAAATCCATCTGAAAATCAGAGACAGCTTGAATAAAAACAGAA
>JAPLCN010000137.1 GCA_026392215.1 Actinomycetota bacterium
TCAGAACAAAGCAGAATTGTGTCACCGGGCTCCAGCTTGAATTTGAAGCATTCAAGGTTTGATATCTCATTTTCTCCCAGCACTCCGGTTAAATAATTTCTTTGCGGGTGACTGAAAGTATCTTCATATGTAATTGCACCTTTTTTATATAGCTGGAATACAAGCGTATGGTCTTCGGTAAGCAGATTTAGATTATTTTTTCTGATAAGGTAAAGTCTGCTGTCTCCGACATGAATGACGTAAGCATTATCGTTAAAAATAAAAACACCTGTAAGCGTGGTACCCATTCCGCTGAAATCTTTGTTTTCAGACCCTAGAGTAAATATTTTTTCATTTGCATAACCGGCGCAGTCAATTAAAATTTTCTGGATACTACCATCAATCACCGTATTTTTATCAGCATTTTTTTCACTTTCAGCGTATGTAAAGTTTTTTCTGCTGAAATTTTTTTTAAAATATGAGAAAAAATTATCTATGGCTGTTCTGCTTGCAATTTCGCCGGCGTTTTGGCCTCCCATTCCATCAGCAATGATAAACAGGCTGCTTTCACTGTCAGCAAGATAGCAGTCTTCATTATTGTCTCTGTATTTTCCGATGTCACTTACAGCAAAGTAATCCATGAAAATCATTATAGTTTAATATTTAAGTTTATAAAATTATTTTGGCTTAATTTATATTACACTTATTGCAAATTAAAAATTTGTCTATAATATATATTATTAATTTAAGCCAGCATTGTTTTTTAAGAATTTAATGCCAATCTGGAGATTTAAAATGGGCGAATGGTGGAATTGGCAGACGCGCCAGGTTCAGGGCCTGGTGCCCGCAAGGGCATGGGGGTTCAAGTCCCCCTTCGCCCACCATTTTTTTATTATAAGTGTATTAAAAAAAAATAAGCAGGAAACTTATTAATTCTATCAGAACATTAACATCAGAAATTAAACAGGAACGTCAAGAGGTTTTAATTGGAACGCAGGAGCAGGAAAGAACCGGTAATAACTTTAATAATAATGATTATTATTGCAGCAGTAATTGTGAGCTGGCTTACCGGTCTTTGGAGCTGTGAAAATGGTAAAAAGAACTTAAACGAACAGAAAAAACTTTCTATTGCAGATTATGTAAATTCAGTTTCTGTCCTTATTCAGCATTCAAATAAGACTTCTGTTAATTTTTTCATACTGCTTGGCAAAATCAAGGATATTTCAAGGGAAGAACTGGATAAAAGCCTTTCAGACATTACAGAGGAAAGCAAAATTAATCTTCAGAACTCCCAGGAAATGAATCCCCCGGCATCTTTTGAAGTTGCTCATGGATATCTGAAACTTGTTCTTGATTTACGGACAAAAGCTTATGAAAACTTTAAGCCGGCATTGTTTAATGCTCTCCAGAATATACAGGGTGATATTTCATCCTCACAAATTTCAAATGCATTCTTAAATATGTATATGAGTGATGAAATCTATAAATATTTTCAGGACGAAATCAAGCTTGCCGGTGAAAAACTGGAGATTACAAACCTGACAATATTAAATTCAAAAGTTCTTAAGGATAACAGCCTCATTGATTCCCAGGATGTAACTAAATTTATTTCTGATATTAAGACTGTGGCAAATCTTCAGGAAAGAAGAGGGCTTGCCCTTATAAATAACAGCATAGAATTTAACCCTAAGATAATAAACGAACAAGGGGATTATCTGATACTTGCAAAAGGAAATGAAGTAAGCGTAACGCTCCTTGTTGAAAATCAGGGAAATGTGGCTGAAAAAGATGTAATAGTTTCCATGAAATACAGTACGGAAAATGATCCCAAACCTGAAGAAAAAACTTACAGCATAACTTCAATAAATCCTTCTGAACAAAAATCAGTTACAATATCCGGATTTAAAGCTTTTCCAGGGGTTAAGTGCAATATAATAATTGAAGTCAAACCAGTACCAAATGAAAGCCTGCTTACTAACAACACTGCTTCATATAAATTCATGGTTGAAAAATAGTGCATATAATTCTGCAAAGGGGTTTTATTTATCAGATTTTTGCTATAAAATGTGTTCTCTATTTTTTTAATTTGCAATTTTAGATTAATAAGCATTAAATATATATAAAATTATATGCGCAACTGAGGGGAATTTAATAACTTTTAAAATATTTTTATAATTTGAAAATAAGATTTAAGTCATTTGTTTTATGAATGAAGAAAAACAACATAAGAATTATACATTAATTATTTATTCCGGCCCAAAAGATAAAGTAAGAAAATTAACAGTATCGCAGAATTTTCTTAGGTCTATTTACATTATTGTAATCATAATCTTTGCATCCACAGCAATACTGGTTTCAACCTTATTTATTACAAGGCAGAAGCTGAACGAAAAAATCGCTGAAATCGAAAGGGTAGAGTATAAGATTAATTATAAAGAGGTTGAACTGGTTAGCCTTGAAAAGAAAACAGGTGAAATCCAGTCAAAGACAAAGCTTCTTGAGAATTATCTAAAGGAAGTGGAACAGCTGGACAAGCTTGTTAGAAATATTACCGGACAGGGTGGATTTGCAGGTGAAGTTGCTATTTATGACAACGGATTAAATGCAAATACGGAAATCTTAAGCGATCCAAATGAAATTTTTTACTACACTTCTGACCAGGAAGAAGCTGTAGATGATATTGATGCTTTGCTTGATGAACTATTGGCTAAAGCTCCGGGCTTGGCTGACAGCCTTCAAAAAGACAAGCAAAATATGGAGGATTATATTTATGTAATGGAACACACTCCATCAATCTGGCCGACATGGGGCACAATTACTACTTTATTTAGTAATGGCAGATCTAGTACATCATGGAAACCTGGATCACATAAAGGTATAGATATCGCAAATAGTCCATACACCCCAGTTTCCGCTTCAGCTTCGGGGGTTGTTATCTTTGCCGGATGGCAGGGCGGTTACGGAAAGAAAATAGTGATTTATCATATGGACAAATTTACTACTGTTTACGGACATTTAAATGAGATTCTTGTAAATGTAGGAGATACTGTAAAACAGGGACAGGTTATCGGGAAAATGGGAAGCACCGGCCATAGCACAGGGCCTCATTTGCATTATGAAGTATATGTGAACGGAGTTCCGCATAATCCCAAGGAATTTCTGCCTTAAAAGCTTTAAATTTATGCCGTAACTATCCTTTGATTATGTTATTTAGTTCCTGGTGATTAATTTAAGTTTTTTTGTAAATTTTTCAGTTTTATAAGCTCAAAATTTCATAATTTTTTAAACTTTAGTGAATTGTTCACCAGAAATTATTTAAAATATTGTATTTTTTATATCAGGGTTTATTATTTAATAATTAAATCAGCCGAAAGTCAGACATATAGTGCTATATCTGCTAAGGCTTATAAACAAAAAAACAGCTTTTAAATTGGATTATTTATGAAAAAAATATCTTATCTTGGTCCGGAAGGGACCTTTACACAGGAAGCGCTTTTAAAATATGCCGGGAGTTTAAATGACATTACTTTAATTCCACTGCCAACGATTGTAGATGTTATAAAAAGTATTGACAGGGGAGAGGCAGACGAAGGAGTTGTTCCTATAGAGAATTCGCTTGAAGGCTCTGTACATATCACACAGGATATCCTTACTTTTGAGAGTGAAGCAAAAATAATAAGGGAGCTTACCTTACCGATAAAACACAATCTTATTGCCAAAAAAGGTGTAAAAATAAGCCAGATAAAAAAGGTAATATCTCATCCTCATGCAACAGCCCAGTGCAGGATGTTCTTAAGCGCCAACCTGCCTGAAGTTGAAATTATCGCAGCCAACAGCACAGCAGAAGCCATAAAAAAATTAACAGGCCTGGATCCGGATACTGCAGCAATAGGAACAAAAACTGCAGCGGGACTTTATGACCTTGAAATAATTGCTGATGACATTGAAGACTCAAAGGCAAATAAGACAAGATTTATATTTGTAGGCAGTCGTATTCCTCCGAAAAGCGGTTTTGACAAGACATCAATAGTATGCTTTTTAAAAAAAGACAAGCCAGGAAGCCTTTTTAATATTCTTAAAGAGTTTGCAGACAGAAATATTAATCTGACAAAGATTGAATCAAGACCCGCAAGAAAAGATATAGGAGAATATGTATTTATGATTGATATGGAAGGCCATATCCACGATAAAGTTGTTTATGATGCCATTGAATCCTTAAGGAGAAATGTGTACATGATTAAAATTTTAGGCTCCTATCCGGTTTGGAAGGAAAAGAGCTGATATTATTTTTTAAATTTAAGTTAAGAACAATTTTTAATAACTTTTATTTTTAGGAGATAAAAATTGATAGACATAGAAATTTTCAGAAAAAACCCTGAAATATTTGAAGCTGAAATTAAAAAAAGAAATATGAAAATTGATGTTTTGGCTGATATTAATTTAGACAAGGAAAGAAGAAAACTGATTTCAGCAGTGGATGATTTAAGGGCTAAAAAAAATGAAAATTCCAAAAATATGCCTAAGCTCTCCGGTGAAGAAAAACTTCAGGCAATAGCCAACATGAAGAAAATAAATGAAGAGCTTGAAGGTATTAAATGCAGGCTTGAAAAGTTAAATGAAGAATTCATGGCAAGAATGGCAGCATATCCCAACATAACTCACGGATCAACACCTGTTGGAAAAGATGAAAATGATAATATTCCTGTATTTTTCTGGGGAGAAAAACCTGATTTTAACTTCATACCTAAAAACCATACTGAAATCGGGAGAAACCTGGATATACTGGATGAGGAAAGAGGCGCCAAGGTTTCAGGAGCAAGATTTGTTTATATAAAAAACGAAGCAGTTTTCCTGGAATTTGCATTAATACAGTATGTTTTAAATATACTGCATTCAAAAGGATTTGTTCCTATTATTCTACCGGTTCTTGTTAAAGAAAAAGCAATGTTTGGATCCGGATTTTTTCCTGCAGAAAAAACACAATACTATAAGACTGAACTTGATGATCTGTATCTTATCGGAACAGCAGAAGTACCTTTATGCAGCTACCATGCAGACGATACTCTTGATGTTAAAGACCTGCCTTCAAAGTATTGCGGTTTTTCAACATGCTTCAGAAGGGAAGCAGGAAGCTACGGAAAAGACATGGGCGGGATGTTCAGGGTGCACCAGTTTGATAAGATTGAAATGTTTATTTTTTCCCATCCGGAGAACTCATGGCGTGATTATGAATTCTTAAAAGCAACTCTGGAAGAAATATTTCGAGGATTAAAAATTCATTACCGCATATTAAACATGTGCACCGGCGATATCGGAAGCCCTAATGCCAAGAAATATGATCTGGAAGCCTGGCTGCCCGGCCAGAATGCTTACAGGGAGCTTGCGTCATGCAGCAATGATACTGACTTTCAATCAAGAAGGCTCAATATTAAGTATAAGGATGATAACGGCAACAAAGGACTGGTTCATACCATGAACAGCACAGCCTGTGCTGTTGGAAGAACGCTGATTGCTATTTATGAAAACTATCAGGATAAAGATGGCAATATAAAAATCCCGGAAGTCCTAGTACCATTTATGAACGGCATTGAATATATAAGCAAAAAATAATCACGCAGTATCTTTAGAAAAATTCATGATTTTCAGCCTTTCTTTTATTTGAAATTTCTTTTTTAAAATATTTTATTTTAGAATTTTTTTTATGATATAATAAGTCAGCCAAATTATGAGATGGAGAGGTGGCAGAGCGGTTGAATGCGGCGGTCTTGAAAACCGTTGAGGGTTTATGCCCTCCGTGAGTTCAAATCTCACCCTCTCCGCCAGTTTTTTATCCCAATCTTAAAGGCGCCTGTAGCTTAATTGGATAGAGCATTGGACTACGAATCCACAGGTTGGGGGTTCGATTCCCTCCAGGCGCACCATCAACTACAAAATTTAAAGTAAGACTATAATTGAGAGTTTAAAGATGCCTGTGGCATGTTTAAACATAGGGAATCGAATGGACGGAGCGAAGGCGACAGCCGAGTGAGTCCGCGGCTCTGCAGCGAGCGAAAGCGAGACGAAAGACCGATTCCCTCCAGGCGCACCATCAACTACAAAATTTAAAGTAAGACTATAATTGAGAGTTTAAAGATGCCGGTGAATAACCCTATAAACTTAATGCTGCCGATCTGCCGGCAAACCACCCGGTGCTGAATGCTTTCTGAAGATTAAAACCTCCTTCAGGACCCTGGATTTCTATTATCTCACCTGCAAAATAAAGATTTTTTACTACTTTTGATTCCATTGTCCTTGGATTTATTTCTTTTATTGGTATTCCGCCTTCTGTAACAATTGCTTCATTAAAAGACAAAGTTCCATCAATTACAAATGTAAATTTCTTAAACGTATTTAATAAATTAGCGATGAGGGTTTTATTAATATTGCCTGTTTTCTGATGCTGATCAATTTTTAATACATCAAAGAGCTTTATCGTTAAGTCGTTAGGGACAAATGGCAGCAGTATCTTTATTGTTGTCAGTATTTCTTTTTTAGTATAAAGAGACCTGATTTTTTCATAATTTTTTAAAAGATCTTCAATATTAATATCAGGGCATAAGTCTAAAAAACCAAAAACCTTCTTTTTAGCATTAATAAGATTATTAACAGTATTGCCAAGACTGATTGCTGCCGGTCCCGACAAGCCAAAATGTGTAAAGATTAAATCACCTTTGCTGCTTTTGACAATTTTATTATCTGAAACGGCGGATATTACAATATTTCTCAAAGATATTCCTTCCAGTTCCAAAGAAGACAAATAGCTTGAAACTAACGGGATAAGAGATGGAGAAAGCCTTAAAATACTATGGCCAAAACTTTCTGCAATCTTGTAACCGTCACCAGTTGAACCGGTTTGAGGATGTGATAAACCTCCTGTAGCCAGAATGACTTTTTTTGAAAAAACTCTTTTATTTAGTTTTGAACTTAATATAAAAAAATCAGTTGTCCCCGGAAGAATTATTTTATTTTCATCAGGTAAAATATTTTGGGCGTCTGGTTTTATTAACTGGATTATCGCAAAATTATAATAAATTTTTATATTGGCTTTCGCCAATTCATCCTTCAGGCAGTTTAATATTGTGTGCGAGTTTCCGCCTTCCGGAAAAACCTTGTTTTCCTTTTCATAAGCTGGCGGGATTTTTCTGGATTTAAAAAAATCAATTAAATCTGTATTGGAAAATTCCATAAAAGCTTCAAAGAAAAATTTACCTTTTTTACCAAAAGAGCTTATTAAATCTTCAAAGACTAAATTTGTTGTAAAATTGCACCTTCCATTTCCGGTAAGCAGAAGCTTTCTTCCAAGATCGTTATTTTTTTCAAGTATGACAATTTTTGACTTAGGATTTATTTTTGCTGCAGAAATTGCAGCCATTATTCCAGCAGGCCCTCCACCAATAATAGCTATGTCAAAAATATCGCTGCTGTCTTCGGGCCTTAAAATATTATTAAATTCATTCATATCTTTTTAATTAATCAGGTGTAAAACATAAAATATCAATATCTGCTTTTCCATTTTAAGAGCAAGAAAAAAACTGTGATGTTTTTCTTTTTTTAAAGTCATAATTTATATGGCTATTTTTACTGATTACAATTTATAATTAGTTTTTGGTGATTAATTTAAGTTTTTTTTAAATCTTTTAGTTTTATAAGCTCAAAAATTCATAATTTTTTAAACTTTAATGAATTGTTCACTAGAAACTAATTAATATTTACATTTGCATAAAAACTATAACAGACTTTAATAAACAAAGGAAAAATTTTAAACATGGAAAACAACAAAAAGATATATCTAGGTTCTGATCATGCAGGTTTTAATTTAAAGGAAAAGATAAAGGATTTTTTAGGCAGCCTTGGTTATGAATATGAAGATTTGGGTCCTAAAAGTTATGAAGCAGGAGATGATTATTCTGACTATGCTTTTTTGGTAGCAGATAGCGCAGCAAAATCAGGCGGACTTGGAATATTAATCTGCAACAGCGGGGTGGGAATGTGTATAGCTGCAAATAAAATCAAAGGGATAAGGGCAGTAAACGCCTATAACGTCCAGATAGCAATAAAATCAAGAGAGCATAATAACACAAATATCCTTTGCCTTGGACAGGATTATATAAATTGGCAGCTGGCTCAGGAAATAATAAAAGCATGGCTTGAAACTGATTTCAGCAGCGAAGAAAAACATCACAGGCGTGTACAAAAAATTATTGACCAGGAAGACAAAGAAGAAATAAATGTTTGAAGTTGGTTTGCTGTCAGCACTGGCAGCTGGTTTTTTGTCTTTCATATCTCCCTGCATTCTGCCTCTTGTGCCGGTATATATCAGTTTTATGTCAGCCAAAGCTACTTTTAAACCCGGGGAAAACATTAAATTTTCTGACAGGATGTTTCTTTTTATAAACAGCTTGTTTTTTGTTCTTGGTTTTACAATAGTTTTTGTAGTTTTAGGATCTACGGCAACAATAATAGGCAGGCTTCTAAAAGACTATTCTCATATTATCGGGAGAATAGGCGGAGGGCTTTTGATAGTTTTTGGTTTAAATTATATTGGTGTTTTTAAAATACCTTTTTTAAATTTTGAAAAAAAGTTTAATGTTCCTAGTTCTGCTAAATTTAATTACCTCGGGTCTTTATTAATCGGAATTATTTTTGCTTTCGGGTGGGTACCTTGCGTTGGAATGATCTTGTCAGCCATTTTAATTCTTGCCAGCAAGCTGGAAACATTAGGTCAGGGAATTTTACTGCTTTTGGCGTATTCTGTTGGACTAGGGATCCCTTTTATAATATTTAGTGTTTTTATAAGCTTGTTTTCAAAGTTTTTTAAGAAAATTAACAAGCATATGAGGGTTATCCTGATAATATCAGGGGTCTTTTTAATAATCCTTGGCATCGTTTTGATTACTGGAACAATGACAAAAGCTGTTGGTTTTCTGCTAAAGTACATGCCTTTTTTAAGCAAATTTAGCACATAAATTTAATGATTTTTTTAAAATTTACTGTTATTATATATAAGTATCTCGCTGGTACTCATTAATTACCCGCTTGGAGGAGTGCAAGAGAGGCTGAATTGGGCCGCCTGCTAAGCGGTTAGGTGGGGGATTCCCCGCCTCGAGGGTTCGAATCCCTCCTCCTCCGCCATAAACGATAAAATTAAAAGAATCACTAATGCTAATAGTTTCAAGATGCCGGTGGCATGTTGAAACAAAGGGAGTCGAATGGACGGACTGAAGGCGATAGCCGAAGGAGTCCGCGGCTCTGCAGCGAACCGAAGGTGAGACGAAAGACCGAATCCCTCCTCCTCCGTCAGAATAGACAAA
>JAPLCN010000047.1 GCA_026392215.1 Actinomycetota bacterium
GGCTGTTGCAGCATATATCATGGGAAAAGAGTATGATTCTGACTCTGATTTCATATCTTCTTCTTTGATTTTATCAACAGTTTCCTCTGCATTCACCCTGACTTTATGGCTGTTTTTCATGAAGATTATTTTTAAATAGGGGGAAGACTCAGAACGTCCCCAAAGACTCATTTTTCCGGCAGGAAATTAATTGAAATTGAATTGACGCAATGCCTTGTATTTTTTGCAGTCATACCTTCGTCTTCGAAAACATGGCCCAGATGACCACCGCAAGCGGCACAAACTATTTCAGTTCTTCTGCCGTCAGCATCGGTTTGTTTTTTCACTGCTCCTGGAATTTCATCATCAAAACTTGGCCAGCCGCAACCTGAATTAAATTTACTCTCTGATTTATAAAGGGGAGCATTGCATTGCCTGCATAGATAAGTCCCTTTTTTAAAGTGATTCTCAAATTTACCTGTAAAGGGAGGTTCTGTGTTTTTATTGATAATTACTCTTTTTTCTTCAGGTGTAAGTTCGTTTAGTTTCATGGATTTCTATTCTCCTAAAAGTATTTTTACGTCCCTAAAATAATATCAAGATCTTTCTCTAAAATCTGATCTTTTAAAATTATATAAAAAATATTACGAATAGTGTATTTTAAAGAATTAAAAAATCATAAACCTGTTTAAGCTTCGACCTAATCAGGATGTATGATTAAAAGGCTTTGGGCAACCAACTTTGTTATGACTGTTTTTGAAATAATCTTCTTTATCATTTCAATTTTCACTAAAATTTTGAAATTAAACCTAATGTTATTTAAGTTATTGGCTAATTATTGAGATAAAACACAGCTGCATTTCAATTTTATATTAATATTTGAAATTAAATGCAGCCTTGAAGAATGAGATATTGTTATATTTCAATTTTTTATAATTTAATTATAATACTAACATGACCGGCTTACTTTTTTTGGATTTTAACTCAATGTAGGGGAAAAGTTATATTGTTTTTTTAAATTTAAGATTACAATATCATAAATTACAAGTTTTATTTTGAAATTTTATAAAAAAATAAAAAGTATTAAATTTTTTAAAAATACTATTTTTATTTTCAACTATTTATAAATAGGGTTTTAAAATGTCTGAAAAAAATATAAAAGTATTAAATATTGTTCCCTCTCCCTTTTTTGCGGATAGGGGCTGCCACATGAGAATACTTGGAGAGATGCAGGCTCTTTCGAAATATGGCTACCGGAATATAATTTGCACTTATCATAACGGACGGGATCTCGAGGGATTGGATATAAGAAGGAGCATAAAAATACCATGGTATAAAAAACTTGAAGCAGGGCCATCATGGCATAAATTTTATATTGATATTTTGTTGTTCTTTAAGGCTGCATCCATATATATTAAGGAAAAACCGGATATAATATACGGGCATCTGCATGAAGGGGCTTTTATCGGAGGGCTTATTAAATATCTTGTTGCTTTCGGGAGGGTTCCGCTTGTTTTTGATGTCCAGGGAAGCCTGACTTCAGAACTGGGGACTTTTAACTGGCTTAAGGGAAAACCGATAAAATGGCTTTTCCATAATTTTGAAAAATTTATCTGCAAAATGCCGGATTTTTTTATTTGCAGTTCAGTATCAAACGGTGAAATAATCAAAAACAGGTTTCATGTAAAGCCAGAAAAAGTAAAAGTGGTTATTGACGGAGTGCATACAGATTTTTTTAACAGACCTCCCAAAAAAGGATTTAAAAGTGAACTTGGTATTCCTGAAGATGCCCCTCTGATAATTTTTACCGGAGCTCTTCTTGCAGCAAAAGGTATCTGGAACCTTGTTGATGCAATTCCTCTGGTTTTATCCAGGAGAAAAGATGCCCATTTTTTAATTGTAGGATACCCGGTGGAAGAAACAGAAAAAAGAATAAAGAAACTTGGAGTAGAAAACAATGTTCATATGACCGGAATGGTTGATTATTTTGACCTTCCTGATTATCTTCTGATTAGCGACATAGCAGTTGAGCCAAAGGTAGACAAAGCAGGCGAAGCAAGCGGGAAGGTAATAAATTATATGGGCGCAGGGCTGCCGGTGGTTTGTTTTGATTCACAGAATAACCGCAGATTTCTGGGAGAGGGGGGAATTTATGCTGAGGGAGATAA
>JAPLCN010000107.1 GCA_026392215.1 Actinomycetota bacterium
AAGTTTCCTTGTAATTTTCTTTAACCCACCAAGGAAAAGGAGGTTTAATGCCGGCCACTTCTGTTAAAAGAAAACCTGTCATTTTTTCAAAGGAAGGATTTAAGTATTTAATAGAACCATCAGCATTTAAAACTTCAATCGGATTTGGTGAGTTGACAAGTAAGTTTATATTAAGTTCATTTAATCTTATTAATTCCTCTTCGGCCCTTTCTTTCTGGCTTATATCTCTTCCGATAAATAATATTTCCTGCGCTACCCCAAACTTGTTTCTTATAAGTGTTCCTACAATTTCCTCCCAAAAAGTTGTTCCGTCTTTTTTATAAAATTCAAGTTCAAGATTTACAAATAATGGTTTATTGCTGTGCAGAATAATATCCTGAAAAGAAACCTTCTTTATTGTGTCTAAAACCTTTTTACAGGACTTGGGAGTAATATTTTGTTCAATAGGCATTGATTGTAATTCTTCAAGGGTAAATCCGAGCAGCTTTGTAACAGAGGGGCTGATATATTTAATTTTCAGGTTCAGGTCAGTTATCCATACTGTATCCGTAATGTTTTCTGTGATTAACCGGAATAAGCGTTCTATTTCTTTTAAGTCGGTTATCTTATACATTTATCATATAATTATTAATACTTCTTTTTAATATATTATATTATATAATAAAATAACAGAAATTAACAGCAGCTTTAGTAATAAAAATTTGGGATAGTTTACAGAATCTTTGTTGATGGAATTAAAAAAATCAGAGTATCAAAAATACTCAGTTTAATTTATTACTAACCTGTCAAAATTATAAAAATTTACTATTTCAGCCTTGCGCCGCAGCTTGCACAAAATGCCTGATGATCTTCAATCTTTGTCCCGCAATTTGAGCAAAATTTTGTTTTTATACCATCTTTTACTTTTTCTTCTGTTCCTGCTTTAAGTTCTTCAACAATTATCGTAGGTGTGGTTGGCGATGTAACTTTATAACCTGCTTTATTTATGTTCTTTTTGCTGCTTTTTCTTAAAATCAGAATAATAACTGCTGCAAGTGCAGCCAGCAATATAAATCCGGCAGCAAATATAAGAACCAGAAGTGTTTTCGAATTTTTAAAGTTAAAGTCTTCCTTTTTTGTAGTATCCGTAGTTGAAGAAGCAGTATTATCAATTTTGCTTGAAGCAGTTGTTTCAACAGTTAAAGGGATGTCACCTGCAATGCTGCTTTGTGCTTTTGCCCTGTATTCCTGGGCTAAAAGATGGCCGTTATTTAAATTAAGTACAGCATCAAAATGCTTTATAGCTTCTTTAAAATGTTTCTGCCTGAACATAATAATGCCTATTTTCCACTCTTCATCAATGAGTCCAGTCTTATTTTTTATATTCCCAAGCAGGATTTTGATATCATTGCCGGGCCTCAAGTAATTATTGGTCTCATCAGTTCCCATTGTCAGTATTCCTATTACTTCTCCATTGCTATCAAGGACAGGCCCGCCGCTGTTTCCCGGCCTTGCATTACCCTGAACCTGCATTACTTCTGTTCCATTAAGCATTACTCTTCCACTTAAAGAGCCTGTGGTAATTGTAGGATTTAATTTATTATCCTGCCCAATTTCAGAAGTCCACGGATAACCGATAATGGTGACAGGATCTGTTATCTCGACCATTGAAGAATCACCGATTATTGCACTTGACAAAGCTCTACCCGTTCTTGGAGTTATCTGAATTATTCCAATATCTCTTTGGTCCGGTTTACTAATTGATATGACTTCTGCCCTTATATATGAATCATCAGGATTATCGGGAATACTTGCTGTGGCTGTGTTAAACTGAACCCATACTTCTCTATCAGGGTCAGCCTTCTTTAATCCTTCAACTTTGAAATGACTATTTATCGTATCCCAGTCTGATTGTGATAATGTATCATAATCTTCCGGATAAACGTCTTTAATATACTGGTCTAAAATTCCCTGTTTTATTTCTTTATATGGTGCATCTATAACATGTGCTGCTGTCACTATATGGCCGGTTTCAGGGTTTATACAAAAACCGGTGCCACCAAAAGGACCATAATAATAAGGTTTGCTCCATTTTTGAATATTATCATCATATACTCTGGCAATCCAATGGCTTGTAACATAACAAACAGAAGGTTCAACCAGTAAAACCTTATCTTGAGGAGTTAAAACATAATCAGTTTTATATTTAGTGGTAGATGTGCTGGATGAAGATCCGACAGTTGTTGAAGTGGTTGTTGTTTCAGTTGTACTTGTTACCTCACCCTGTTTTGTAGTTGTGGTTGAAGTTTCAACCCTGGAGCTGGAAGTTGTTGACATACCTGTGGTAGGAGCTTCATGTCCATCGGTTGAGCCTGACAAACCAGTGGTATCTGCAACGATAATTCCTGTAAAACTAACTATTAATGCAAATATACCTATAAAAATAAAAGTTTTTAAAAATTTATTACTCATTTTACCTATATTTAAAAATTTTCAGATAAATTTTTCATTTTCAATTTTAAATCTGGTATATTATTTTTTACTACTTCCGTAAATTTTAAGGATAAAAGGTAATTTGCTCCGTTTGCTTTTGAATTCTCATAAATAGCTATTGCTGCTTCGTAAGAAGAAGTAAGGTAGTGCCCTTCACAATAAAGAGTTGCAAAAACATTATTGCTTATATTAAGCTCCATTTCTTTAAGTGAGCCGTTTTTATTAAAGGTTATTTCCAAGCTTTTTACTCATCCCTAATCCGTATGCAGCATCAAGAACATGTTCAGGAACAGATTGAATCTGTTACACTCTCAAAAATAATAGTATTTAAACAGCCATTTCCCCGGTCTCACCGGTTCTGATTCTGTACGCGTCATCTACGGTGCTAACAAATATCTTGCCGTCTCCAATCAAACCGGTTTTTGCAGTTTCAATAATGATTTTTGCAATTTTTTCAACATCCTCATTTTTAACAACTGTTTCTATTTTAATTTTAGGTAATAAATTTAATGTATATTCAACACCCCTGTATACTTCTTTTCTTCCTTTCTGCCGGCCACAGCCAAGAACGTCAGTTACAGTCATTCCAAGTATACCGGCTTCATTTAAAGCTTCTTTGACTTCATCAAGTTTTTCCGGGCGAATAATGCACTCAATCTTCTTCACTTATTTTTTACCTCCTGTCGGCTCCAGGTCGATTCCATCCTTACCTTGAGATGTTGATAATAGAAAATCAGGATATGCCAGGACTCCCATTTCAGGCAAGTCAAGACCTGCAATTTCATCTGCAGCCTTAACCCTGATTTTCATTATTTTATCAAGAATTTTCCAAAATAGCCAAGATGTGCCTATACCCCAGACTATCACAGTTGCTATGCTTATAAGCTGTGCCCATAGCTGTCCATTGCCGCCATAAAACAAGCCTCTGACAGTTCCTTCTACTCCATTAATTCCGGAGCCGTAAGTACCGTCAGCAAAAAGCCCGAGAGCAAGGAGCCCCCATAAGCCGTTTACGCCATGAACCGAAATTGCACCTACAGGGTCATCTATTTTAATTTTATTTTCAACAAACCATACTGAAAGGCAAACAAGAACTCCAGCTATTGTACCGATTATCATCGATGAAACGCCACTTACGAATGCACAACCAGCAGTTATGGCAACAAGCCCTGCAAGAGCACCGTTTGCAGTCATTGTCGGATCCGGCTTCTTATATTTTATCCACATGTAAAGCATGGCTGAAAAGCCTCCAAAAGCTCCGGCAATCACAGTATTGGTGGCAACCACACCAAGCCTTAAATCAGTTCCGTTTAAAGTTGAGCCTGCGTTAAAAGCAAACCATCCAAAGAACAGGATTATCGTGCCAATTATTGCCATCGGAATGTGGTGGCCGGCAATTGCAACAGGTTTGCCATCCTTTCTGAACTTGCCGATTCTTGGCCCTAAAACTATTGCGCCGGTAAGAGCAATCATGCCTCCCATCGCATGAACTACACCTGATCCTGCAAAGTCAAGAGCGCCATGTCCTAAACCTAATCTAATCCCAAGTTGAGCAAGCCATCCTCCACCCCATACCCAGTTTCCGTAAACCGGATAGAAAAGCATTGAAACAAAAAATGAAGAAATAACAACTGCTTTAAGCTTAACTCTTTCAGCCATAGCACCTGTTGGAATTGTACAGGTTGTATCCATAAATACCATCTGAAAGAAAAACATTGTAAAGACAGCAACATCATAAGTAGAGCCTGCAAGGAAAAAGCCTTTATATCCAAAAAGCCCCCACCCGTTAATTGCAAGCTCCTTATTTAAAACTGCTGTTCCCCCCAGAGAGCTTAAGGGCCCTGCCCCGCCCATCATAATTGCAAAACCAAGAATATAAAAACCGATGGTTCCAACTATAAAAACCACAAGGTTCATAGCCATTGTGTGCATGGCATTTTTTGCCCTTGTAAGCCCTGTTTCAACCATTGCAAAACCTGCCTGAAAGAAGAAGATCAGAAATGCTGAAAGCATAACCCAAACAAAGTTAAGCCCTATCTTAGTTTTACCAACTTCATTTGCTATTTCATTTAAAGTCGGCGAACCCGCTACGGCTGATGAAATATTTGAAGCATTTCCGGTTGACAAGCCTGAAGGATCTCCTGCTGCTGTATCTGCATTTAAAAGCCTTGGAGCAAAAATAAAAATTGCAACAGTAATTACCAGTAATGCAGCAAGGACGTTTTTCCTGACAGTGGGTTTGTTCATGATTTATCCTCCTTAATCCATAAATAAATTGTTATATAAATAAAATTAATTAAGATTTTTAATCTTTAATAACCTTATTATTAAAATCCATAATGGAATTATATTTTAAGTTTATTAAGGAAATATTAAGGGGGTGTTAAATCTGTGTTAAATAAATAAGAAATTTTTAAAAATATTTTTCCAATATCATTTTATTCTTCTTAATCTGCCTGATGCTTGAGAATGGACATTAATGTTTTCTATCCCGATAATTTTAAGGAAGAATGTCTTATACTGTGATTCCCCGGTAACTAAAATGTATTTCGGATCTTCAATACTATTTACAACTTCATAACTTAAGTGGCTTAAACTGGAATTTTTCATAGGCAGGTAATTTTTCTGGAAGAAGTAATTTATTACAATCTCAAAATCTGTATTTAAATTATTTAACCCGTAAATCTGTGCTTTATCCAGGTCTATTGATTTTGATGCTTCTTCTGTAGACACAAGACAGGCTTTATATAATTCTTCCTTTAACATCATTGAGCCACCAATATCTATAGCAAATGCAATAAGCATTATAAAGATAGGCATGAGCATTGCGCTTAATATCACTGATGCAGCTTTTTCATTTTTTATCTTTTTTATCTTACATTTTCTTGCCAGAAAGCTTCCGATTTCAATCGTGGAGATGAATGGGTTTTTTTTGACAATATTCTTCATTTTTGATAAACTTTTCATAGTTAAGCAATTAACCGAGCCTGGCTTAATGCCACGCTATAAATAGTTCTTCGATAAGATATAAGGTTGTATTTCCAAATCTTGAAATACATAAAATCTTATAAGTAAAACTATCT
>JAPLCN010000190.1 GCA_026392215.1 Actinomycetota bacterium
CTTTCCATGTAAAGCTAAAAAGGCTATGTCTATTTTATTAAAAACAGAAATATTATCTCCTTTAAAATCAATATATTCTGCATTGTAACCATTATTAATGAGCGCTCTGTAAATTCCTTCCCCACTTTTTAATGATATTTCCCTTTCTGAAGAAATGCCCCCGCAAATTACACCAACTTTTATTTCTTTTTTTCTTTTGGTTATTTCCAGATTTTTAAATTCATCTGAAGTATTCCTGGTTTTAAAATCCAACTAATTTCACCTCATGCTCTAATTTTATATTAAAATTTTTATTTACAAGACCGGCAATTAATTTTGCTAAGTTAAATATATCTTCCGATACTGCCATTTTGCTGTTTTCTATAAAATTTGCATGCTTTGCTGATACAACAGCTCCGCCGTAAGTAAATCCCTTTAATCCAAGGCTGTCAATTAATTCTCCTGCGGTTTTTTTCGAGTTTAGCGGATTTTTAAAAAAACAGCCGCAATTAAAAGTATTTAAAGGCTGAACTTCCTTTTTTATTTTTATTCTTTCTTTAATATTTATAAATATCAATTCTTTTTCCAGCTTATCTTTTTTAAAAAAAACTTTTGTAATAGCTGCAAGATTATCAATTTTTAAAAACCTGTATCCGAAATTAACAGGTTTTAATTTTATTTTTTCTTTTACAACCCTGTTTTTGGGTAATCTTAAACATTCAATACTTTCAACATAATCACATATAGTTTCAAGCTTATCGCCGCAATTACCTGATATTGCTCCGCCTATAGTTCCAGGAATACCTGCCAGAAAAGAAAAATCGTATTTGTTTTTATAGCATTTTGTTATGAATTTACCAAGCATGCATGATGCGCCTGCAGTTATAAACCCGTTATCATAAAATTCTATGTAATCAAACTTCCTGCCCAGTTTTATTATTACGTCATTGCAATAATCGCTTATTAATGTATTTGATCCGCTGCCGATAATATAATACTTTGCATTATTTTCATTTAAAATATTTATGAGGCTTGATAATGCCTCTTCAGTATTGGCAATTATAAAAATTGAGCATTTGCCGTTTATCCTGAAAGTTGACAAATTTCTGGTATTATAATCAAAAAATATTTCCAGATTATCAATTTTAGCTGACCTTATGTATGTCTTAATTTCTTCAATTTTCATTTATGTTTTTTTTAAGATAATAATATTTTTTATATTAAAAAAATTAATCAGGATTTGACAAGGTTGTCTGAAATCCTTGTCACATCCCCTGCGCCCATTATCAGGACAACATCGTCTTTACCGATGATGCTGTTAAGATAATCTTCCGCATCAGCCAGTTTTGGAATGTATGCAAGCCTTTTATTGAAATCATTTTCTATTAAAAAATCCACAAGCAATTTGCTTGTTATTCCTGGAATAGGATTTTCACCTGAAGAATAAATGTCGGTTAATATTAAAATATCTGTCTTGTTAAAACAATCATCGAATTTTTTATAAAGCGCTTTTATTCTTGAATATCTATGAGGTTGAAATACTGTAATAATTCTTTTCCTTTTTATATTTGCTGCAGCATCCAGAGTAGCTTTGATTTCAGAAGGATGATGGGCATAATCATCAATGATGGCAGCCCCAAACCTTGTTCCTCTTTTTTCAAACCTTCTTTTTACTCCTGTATAATTTTCAATAATTCTTGCACTTTTATTCAGATCAAGATTAAGTTTATAAGCTACTGACAAAGCTGCAATACTGTTTTTTACATTATGAATTCCAGGCACATTTAATTTTACGTTAAATTTTAAATTATCTTTTTTTAATACCAGTATGTAACTTGACTTAAAATCATTTAATACTATATTTTCAGCGTAAATATCGTTTTTATCTGAAATACCAAATTTTAAAACATCTGAAATTTTTAAACCTGCCAGTTTATCACTTAAAATTTCATCTCCATTTAATATTAAAAAACCGTTTTCTTTAGTGTTATTCATGAATTTAATAAAACTTTGCCTTAAATTCTCATAATATTTATAGTAATCCATATGGTCTTCTTCCATATTTGTAACTACACTAATATATGGTTTGTATTTCATGAAAGAACCGTCGCTCTCACAAGCTTCTGCAACTACATATTCGCCTTTACCGAAAGCTGCATTAGTTCCAAGCTCATTAAGTTCACCGCCAATAATTATGGTAGGGTCCAGATTTGAATGATTTAAAATCATTGATACCATGGAAGTTGTTGTTGTTTTACCATGAGTACCTGCTACTGCAATTCCCTTCCCCTTGTTTAAAATCCATGCAAGTGCATCAGATCTGCTGAAAACCTGAGTATTTTTTTCCCTTGCGGCTTTCATTTCAATATTATCTTCTGATATGGCTGCAGAATAAATAGCTGCGTCAAAATCTTCAATATTCTTTGCATTATGCCCTATTAATACTTTTATCCCTGAATTTCTAAGAATATTGACATATCCTGATTCTTTAATGTCAGAACCGCTGACAATAAATCCCATGCCTTTTAATACAAGAGCAATGGCACTCATACCTGCTCCGCCGATACCAATAAAAAAAAACTTTTTAAAATTGCTTAAATCAGCATTATCCAAATTCAAATTTTTTCTCCAACCAGATATTCTGTTATTGTTCTGTGCCCATTTATAAAATTCCCGTCACTTTTTTTATATTTTAATTCATTATAAAGTTTTTTGCCTTCCTTTTCCAAATCATTAATAGTTTTAACCAACTCTTCACGATTTAGATTTTCATCTTTAATAATCAGGGCTTTCCCGTTTTTTTTCAGAAAAGCTGCATTAAAATACTGGTGGTTATTTATAGCTCCCGGGTATGGAATTAAAATTGCCGGGATATTGCAGAAAGCTATTTCTGCAACAGTATTGGCGCCTGACCTTGATATGATTAAATCAGTTAAATTATATACTTCATCCATTTCATTAATATAAGGGAATACCTTTAAAGACTGGCTATTACTGATGATTCCCTCATTTTTATTTTTTAACTTATCATAAAATCTATTGCCTGATATTAATAAAAACTGCAAATCTGTTCTATTTTTAAAGTGTTCATAAAGCTCAATAAATGTATTGTTTATCTTATCTGCTCCAAGGCTTCCGCCAAATGCTGTAATTGTGAATTTTTTTTCATCAAGGCCATATTTTTTATAGTCAGGTCTTCTGTTTAAAGCTTCCCTTATTATTTTTCTTACAGGGTTACCTGAAAAAATTACTTTAGTTTCAGGTATTTTTAAATACTCTCTTGTTTCCTTAAAGCTTAAAAAGATATAAATGCAGAATTTTGAAAAAAATTTATTTAACCTTCCCGGTATGTAATTCTGTTCATGAAGCGCAAATTTTTTTCTTAAAAAAACTGCACTTAAAAGAACGGGTGCACAGACATATCCCCCCATGCCAAGTATGATATCCGGTTTAAAATCAAAAAGTATTTGTATTGATTTAAAAAAACCGGAAATTAAAACAAAAATAAATTTAAAATAATTTATTGCTTTTTTATTTAAACTTCCTTTTTGAATTAATCCTGCTGCTTTTATCATTTTGAAACTTATTTTAAGCTTACCAATAATTGTTTTTTCCATACCTTTATCTGTTCCAACATATAAAACAACAGAGTCCTTGTAGTTTTCATTAATTTCTTCAATTATTGACAGCGCAGGATAAATATGGCCTGCAGTCCCGCCGCCGCAAATTAAGATTCGCTTTCCCATTTTTCCTCTTCGGAAGAATAAATTTTATATTTGGATATATTTAACAATATCCCGACACCGATCATCATTGAAATCAGAGATGAGCCGCCCATGCTGATAAAAGGAAGAGTCATTCCTGTAACGGGAATAGCCCCGACCGTAACAGCAATATTAATCAAAGTCTGAATTGTAACCAGGCTTGTGATGCCGATTGCCATCAATCTGCCAAGGTAGTCTTTTGCCTTAAGTGCGATCCTGATTCCAAAAAAAGCAAACAGTATGAACAAAGCTACTACAAATAAAGTGCCGATAAGGCCAAATTCCTCGCCAATTATTGAGAAAATAAAATCAGTGTTTGCTTCAGGCAGATATGAATATTTCTGAAGGCTGTTCCCGAGACCTACCCCAAAAATACTGCCTGAACCTAAAGCAATCAAGGACTGGTTAATTTGAAAGTTTGAACCACCGGCTTCACCTGTTTTATTTAAAAAAGCAAATATTCTTTCTCTGCGATAATTTTCAAGAAACAAATAACCGATTGAAAATATAAGCCATGTAATTCCGATTCCAATTATATGCTTAAATCTGACTTCGCCGACAAACATTAAAATAAATATTATTAGCCATATGATGACAGCAACGCTGAAGTTAGGCTCCATAAAAATCAAAAAAGTTGCAATTAAAAGAAAAATGAAAGCAGGAAACAATATTGTCTTTATTTTATATATTTGCCTGTACTTTTTATTTAAAACATCGCTTAAATAAATTATAATGGCAATTTTTACAAACTCGGATGGCTGTAAACCAAAAAAGGCGATATTAATCCATCGCCTTGAACCCCCTATTTCAGTGCCTATACCTGGAATTAATACTATAGCAAGAAGTCCTATTGAAATTAAAATTAGAAAATTAGATATTTTAGCTATTTTATGATAATCAATTCTGGAAAAAATAAAAAGAAGTATTAGGGAAATTACACTCCATAATATTTGTTTTCTTATAAAATAAAAAGCATCATTATAGTAGCTTTCCCCAAAGGGCATTGAGGCACTGGATACCATAACCATTCCAGCTACAAGAAGCAGTGCTGTAATAATAAATATGAAATAATATTCAATATTTACCCTTACTAAATTTACTCTTCTGTTTGAAAGATTTTCCATAAGATCAGCATTTTATTATTTCCCTTGCTAAAACAAGCTTTTTAAATTGCTCTCCCCTGTCCTTGTAATCTTTAAACATATCCATGCTCGCACATGCAGGAGATAGTAAGAAGGAATTATTTTTTTCTGTGATCTCAAATCCTTTATTTACTGCCTCCTCCAATGTTGTTACTTTATATATCTTATAATCATGAGGGCTTTCAGAAAAAGTTTTATAAAGCGATTCTTTACAGGAGCCTATTAAAATTAAATTTAAAACCTTTTTATTAAGTATTGGAATCATGCTTTTAAAATCCATTCCCTTATCCAGCCCCCCTAAAATAAGGGTGACTTCTTTTTTAAAGTGCTCTAAAGCCTTGATTGTTGCATCAGGGTTTGTAGCTTTTGAATCATTAAAGCACTTTATGCTATTTATTCTGCCTATATATTCAAGCCTGTGCGGCAGCGCAGTAAAACTTTTTACAGAATTTTCTATAGATAAATCATCAGTATTGAAAATTTTAACCGCTCCAACTGCACTCATAACATTTGAAATGTTATGGTTGCCGATAAGGTTCATGCCTTTTATGGAAATATTGCCGGTAAAGCCGGCAAAGCAGTACTTTATTTTTTCATTTTTGTAATATATTTCATCAGCTTTTTTACCGGTTAAGCTGAACCTGATTAAATCTGATTTTAATTCTTTCTGAAAATTTGCCTTTTTTAGAAATTTTAATATACATTTATCATCTGTATTAACAATAAGGTAATCATCTTCGGTTTGATTTTGCGATATTTTAAATTTAATATTTGCATAATTTGCCATTGACTTGTGTCTGTCAATGTGGTCATTGGTTATGTTTAATATTATTGCAACATGGGGATTAAAAGCATAAGTATTTTCAAGCTGAAAACTTGAAACCTCCATAACTCTTATTAAATCATCGGCGTATCTGGCTTCATTTAAATATTTGCTGTTCAAATAACTTTTAATTTTTAATGTATTAAGAAGTGGATTGCCGATATTCCCGCATGTTTGAGCTTTGAGCCCGAAGTCATTTAAAATCTTTCCTATCAGTGAAGTAACTGTTGTTTTACCGTTGGTTCCAGTAATTGCAATTGTTTTTTGCTTCTGGTTTTCATCCATGAAATACCAGGCAAGTTCAAGCTCGCTCCAAATTTTAATTTTTTTCCTAACCGCTTTTTTTATAAAAGGCAGATTCATTGATACTCCCGGGCTTAAAATTATAAGATCAGTATCACTTAGAAGTTTACTTATTAAATCGTCACTGCTTCCTATAAAAAAATTAATATTGTCATTTTCAGATAATTTGCTGTATTCTTCGGGTAAAATAAAATTTGGATTATTATCTACGGCTGAAATGCTTTTACTGATAACTGAAAGCTTGTCCAGAGCAGAAAGTCCGCTTTTGCCTAATCCAAAAACAAGTATATTTTTATCATTGAAAAAATTGCTTTTATTTGAATCCATATTTTTACTTAAGTTAAGGAATTTTAATAATTAATTCAGAAATTTTATATAATAAATAAAAAATCCCGTAGCTGCAAACAGCAAGCAAACCAGCCAGAATCTTGTGATAACTTTTATTTCGGGCCAGCCACGAAGTTCAAAATGATGATGGATTGGAGCCATTTTAAACACACGCCTTTTAAAAGATTTATACCATACAACCTGTATAATTACTGAAAGGGCTTCTATTACAAATATGCCGCCTATTATAATCAGCAGAATCTCCTGTTTTAATAGAATTGAAACTGCAGCAATCAAACCTCCCAGGCTGAATGCCCCTGTATCACCCATGAATATTTCTGCAGGAGATGTATTCCACCATAAAAATCCTATGCATGCTGCAATTGCCCCGCCACACAAAACAGCTATATCAATATCTGCTTTTATATTTAAGACTGACCATTCAAGAAAGGCTATTAAAGTAAAAACAGAAAGAACTATGGCCGAAGTTCCGGCAGCCAGCCCGTCAAGCCCGTCTGTCAGATTGACTGCATTGGTAGCGCTTAAAATAATAAAAACAACTATGAGATAGTACCAGTACCCTATGTCAAATACATGGTTTGTAAAAGGGATGCTTATTGTAGTAGGAAATTGCAATATAAATTTTGAAAATAAAATAAAATAAATGCATATTATTATAAGAAGCCCTATTTTTACCCAGCCTCGAAGTCCAAGATTTCTATGCTTCCTGAAGCCTATAAAATCATCAATTAATCCTATTATTCCACATAAAATAAAAATAGACAGGGCAAAAATCCCTTTAAGATTAAACTCTCCATGCCTGTAATATTTTATCAGACTGACTGCGATATAGGATACGCTCCCCCCTATTAAAAATACTATCCCACCCATTGTAGGGGTTCCTGCTTTTGCTGAATGGGATTTAGGACCGTCAAGCCTTATGCTCGTTCCTATATGCCTTTTTCTTTGAAAATTTATTAAAAAAATAGTTATAAAAACTGATATAACTCCGCTTATTATAACTGAAAGAAATATCCAGTTCATTTTTTAACTTTCTAAATATAATCTATTATATTTTCCATTTTATTGGCTCTTGAACCTTTTATCAGAACCGCATCACCTTTTTTAACAATCTTACCAATTTCCTTTAATAACTGCTCTTTTTTTTTGAAGTGGTATCTGTATGTTTCAATCCCGCCCGGCTTGATGAATTTATTAAAAATATTTATTGAGTTTTTTCCAAGAGCAACCAGAATGTCTATTCCTTTATCTGAAAGATATTCTCCTATTTCTTCATGCATATTTACAGACTCATTTCCCAGTTCAAACATATCGCCCAGTATTGCAATGCTTCGCAATTTCCTGTTTTTTGATATTACGGCTAATGAATCAATTGCACTTTTCATTGATAATGGATTAGCGTTATAGCAGTCATTTAAAATAACCTTATTGCCTTTTTCAATTATTTCCATTCGCAGTGATTCTGACGAAGTTTCCTCAATAGCGTTTTTAATTATTAATGGATCAATATTCAGGTATAAAGTCAGGCTTGCAGCCAGGATTGCATTATATATATTATGATATCCCGGCATAGTCAGTTTTATATGGAAAATTTTTTTACCACAGCTGTTTAAATCAAAATTATAAACCGCATTATAATCGCATGAGCAATTGGAAAAATTATATTCAAAATCACTTCTTATGCCGCATTTTGCTGAAGCGCATTTTATATTTTTTTCAATCAGATCTGTATATTTATCATCCCCGTTTAAAAATAAAACTCCATTATTTTTAAATATTTTTTCGCTTATTTCTGCTTTTGAAAGTGCAATCTCATCAATACTATTAAAAAATTCCAGATGTGAAGGTCCGATGTTTGTAATTATTCCGTATTTTATATTACAAATTTCTGCAAGGTCTCTTATCTGGCATTTTGCTCTCATTCCCAGTTCAGCTATAAGATATTTAGTGTTCCTTTTTACTTCAAATATGGTTTTAGGAATGCCAATCTCATTATTAAAATTTTTTTGTGAAAAAACTGTTTCGCCATATTTTTTTAATATATTTACAATGAAATTTTTGGTTGTTGTTTTCCCTGCGCTTCCGGTTATCCCGACGGACACAACTTTAAATTTCTTTAAATAACCCTTTGCCACGTCTTTAAAAAAATCAGATGTATCGCTGCATTCAACTATTAAAGTTTCCGGATAATTTTTTCTGGTAAAATCTATTAAATCGTTTTTATTTTTGTAATCCATTCGGCAGGCAAAACCCTTTGCGCCGTTTTTTATTGTTTCCGCTATAAAATCATGACCATTATAATTTTCTCCTATTATAGGAATAAAAAAATCATTTTTATTTATAGTTCTGCTGTCAGTTGAGAAATTCAATATGGCAGAATTCAGATTTCCATATATTAATTTTGATTTTGTCCAGCTTAAAATTTCACTTGTTAAGATACTTTCCATCTTATTTTCGTCTCACTGCCCAATCTTTTGCAATTTTCTGATCACTGAAAAAAATTCTATATCCATTAAATTCCTGATAATCTTCATGCCCCTTACCGGCAATAATTACGATATCATTTTTACCGGCAGCATTTAATGCTTCACTAATTGCCTTTGCTCTGTCGACAATTTTTATATAATTTTTATTGCCACTGTCCTTTACTCCTTCTTCAATCATTTCAATAATTGACAAGGGATCTTCGGTTCTCGGGTTGTCAGATGTAATAAATATTAAATCCGAAATTTTGCCTGCAATGGTGCCCATAATCTTTCTCTTAATCTTATCCCTGTCTCCTCCGCATCCGAAAACTGTAATCATTCTGGACCCAGACGTCAGGATTGAACTTGCAGTGCTTAATACATTTTCCAGCCCGTCGGGAGTATGTGCATAATCAACAATAACGGTAAAATCTTTAATTTCTTCTACCTTTTCAAATCTGCCGTTTACTCCGGACATATTGCTGATTCCTTTTTGAATCAGGGGCATATCTATATTTAAAAAAATGCCAGCACCGATTGAAGCTAAAATATTATAAACATTAAAATATCCTGAAAGCCTGGATTTTATTTTTACCTTTTTCTTATTGCCGATAATGACATCCATTTCAATACCGGCAGTATTGCTTGTAATATTTTCGGCTTTAATATCAGTATCTTTAGAAATCACGGAGTAGCTTAGTGTTTGCAAATCTGTTGCTTTTAATAACTGCCTGCCGAAAATATCATCTGCATTAATAACAGCACCTTTGCCTGAATATAAGGCCCTGAATTCTTTTATAAAAAGTCTTTTCTTTGTATTAAAATAATTTTGCATATTATTATGATAATCAAGATGGTCTTGAGTAAGATTGGTAAAAATAAAATAATCAAAATCAAGGTAATCAACCCTATGCAAGTCAATAGCATGTGATGAAACTTCCATTGTTGAAAAAACAGCACCAGCATTAAGGCTCTCTTGAAAAAACTTGTTTAGTTCAAGAGATTCCGGAGTTGTTCTGTCAAAAAGTATTTTTTTGTTTAAAACAAATGACTTGATTGTGGTTATAAGTGAAGTTTTTTTATCTGCATTTTTTAATATTGAATCTATAAGAAAAGCCGTGGTAGTCTTTCCGTTTGTTCCGGTAATTCCAGTAAGTGTTAAGCCGGAAGAAGGGCTTTGGTAAAAATTGCTGCTTATTCTGGCAAGCGCTTCTCTGCAATCGGACACTATTATCTGAGTAACTTTATTTTCTGTTATTATTTTTTTTTGAGTTACAACTGCTGCAGCGCCGTTTTTGACAGCATGAAAAATAAAATCATGGCCATCTTTTTTAAAACCAGAGATAGCTACAAATAAGCTGTTTTCCTCAACTTTTTTTGAATTATATGTAATATCGGATATTTCCTTATTTACTTCGCCCTTTATTTCTATAGGTTTTAAATTTTTTAATATCTGGTTTAAATTCATCATTGTTTATAGTTTTTATTATTTTAAAGTGTCTTTAAAAAATCAAATTATACAACACAGTTTTTATAAGTTCTATTAAAAAGAATAAAGAAAATTGAAAAAATTACAAACTTTCTTAATGAATTTTATTTAAGGCAAATTTAACAAGATCCGAAAAAACAGGAGCAGCAACAGTGCCTCCCCATATTGCTTCCATATTACCTTGCGGTTCATCTATGATAACTACACACGCAACTTCCGGATCTTCATAAGGAGCAAATCCTATAAAAGATGCAATGACCAGGCCTTCATCATATCCGGCGCTGTTTTTGTTTGCTTTTTGAGCAGTTCCGGTTTTCCCGCATACTTTAATTCCTTCAATTTGTGCTTCTTTTCCTGTACCTTCTTCTACAACAGAAAGCATCATGTCTTTTAAATCTTTTGAAGTTTGTGAACTTATTATCTGGACCTTATTTGCAGATTCCTTTTTTTCAATTATCCCGCTGCCTGTCTTTGTCTCACTGACAACATGAGGAGTTATAAGATAACCGCCATTTGCGATAACGCTTACTGCTCTTACAAGCTGTATAGGTGTAACTGCGATACTTTGCCCGATCGCAAGCGCTCCTATTGTTGATGCAGGCCATGTTTTATAGTCTGCAATTATTCCTTTTTCTTCTCCGGGAAGATCAATTCCGCTATAATTTCCAAAACCGTATTTTATTATGCTGTCATAATACAATTTATTGCCCATTGAAAGCGCGACAGTTACAGCCCCTACATTGCTTGAATACTTTATAATATCTTTTAATGTATAATCCACACCATAAGATCTATGTATTTCTTTAATAACTCTGTCTCCAACTTTTATTGAAGGTGCCAAGTGAAATATCTGTTGGGTATTCACACGTTTATTATCAAGAGCAGATGAAATATTTACAATTTTATAAGTTGAACCTGGTTCATATGTAAAAGATATTCCCAGATTGTTGAAATTTTCCGGTTCAACGTCTGCATACTTATTTAAGTCAAACGTCGGATATTGCGCCAAAGCATATACTTCACCTGTTTTAGGATTCATCAATACAGCAATAGCTTTATTTGATTTATATTGCTCTGCTACTTCTTTTAATTTTCTTTCAGTATAAAACTGAATTTGAGAATCAATTGTCAGAATTATATCGCCACCGTCTACGGGCGGGCTGAAATTTTCTGCATTAGTCTGTATGATCTTGCCGAACACATCTTTTTGAGCTGATTGTGTTCCATCTATGCCTCTTAATATTTCTTCATAACTGAGCTCAAGACCTGATAGTCCGACATTATCTGTCCCTGTAAATCCAATTAAAGTACATGCAAGATCATTTTGAGGATAGTATCTTTTGACTTCATCTTCTATATAAATACCATCAAGCTTTAAATCAGATATTTTGTTAGCATCCTTTAAATCAATCTTTCTGGCTATATATAAAAAACCTACATCTTTGTCAGACAGCTTTTGCTTCAGTTCATCTTTATCAAGCAATAAAATTTTACCTATGTCTTCTGCTGCTTTCGCGGGATCTTTTATCAGTTTTGGATTTGCAGTTATAGTTTTTTCAATAAGACTTGAAGCAAGTTCAATGCCGTTTCTGTCTATAATTTTTCCTCTTCTGGATTTCAGCGTAAAACTATCCTTATGCTGATATTCGGCTTGTATTTTATATTTATCGGCAGAGATATACTGGATGGAAACCAGCTTATATATTATAAAGCCAAATGCAGCAAGAAATAAAAAAAACAGGAGAAAAATTCTTATCCTGTTTGCCTTAGTATTATCTTCTCTGGTCATGATTATTTAAATTATGGTATAAAAAATGTTAATATACCTTCCGAAACTACCATTAAGACATCTTTTATATTTTTTACCATCAAAACAAAATTTACTCCTTTAAAATATTGGTTATTGCTGTTGGCAGCCTCTAATTCAGAAACAACAGCATCATTTGCAGTTTTGCTGTAAACAATGTCTAAATTTTTTAATTTTATATAATTTTCCTCTGTCCGGCCTTCTAGTGCAGCCTTTTCAGCTGCGTTTTTTCCTGTATCTGCAGAATTCTCGCTGGCATTGCTGCTTCCCGCCCTGTCTGAAAATACTCCGCCTGCAATTCTGGATGGAGATTTAAGTTCAGATATTTTTAAATTCAATCTGTCTGATCTTTCTTTTTCAGAAGAAATGAGCTGACTAATTGAATATATTTTTTTATCATAATTCATATTCTGAATTCTAAGGCCGATATTTATTATTACTCCTACGCACATAAAAAATATAACAATCATCAGGATTGGAAAAACCCCAGAATTATAATAAAGAAAAAAATCCTTTTTAGGGCTTTCTTTTTCATTTTTGATTAGCCTTAGAACAGGTTCGTTTTGTAATTCTATTTGTTCCTGATTTGCACTGTTAAACATTTTTATCTCATTTTTTTATAACTTTTCAATAGCCCTTAGCTTTGCGCTGGCAGCTCTTTTATTATTTGATATTTCCTCATCAGAAGGTGTTATTATTCTTTTTGTAAGTATTTCTGCCTGCTTCTTTGCTCCGCAAATACAAACCGGAAGTCCTGAAGGACAAGTGCACTTGCCGCTAAATCCAATGAATTTGTTCTTTACTATTCTGTCTTCAAGAGAATGATAGGAAATTATTACCATTCTTCCCCCCTTGTTTAAAACTTCAAAACCTTCATCTATCGCTCTTGCCAGATTTTCAAGTTCTTTGTTGACTTCAATTCTTATTGCCTGAAATATTCTTTTGGAAGGATGCCCTCTTTTGCTGAATTTTTCTTTAGCCGGTATTGAATTTTCAATTATTTTATTTAACTGCCCTGTTGTTTCAACCGGTTTATCTTTTCTGCTTAAAGTTATGTTCCTTGCAATTCTTAAGCTGTATTTTTCTTCTCCAAACTTAAAAAAGATTTCTTTTAATTTTTGTTCACTATATTCATTTACAACCTTAAAAGCAGAAAGTGGATTATCTTCATCCATCCTCATATCAAGTTTTTCGTCACGTATATAGCTGAAACCTCTACCTGACTTATCTATTTGAATAGAAGACAACCCAATATCAATAAAAAAACCATCTAGTCTGTTTATTCCAAAACTTTTTATAATTCTTTTTACGTCTGCAAAATTACCTTTAGAAAAAAAAATATTGCGGCAATCTTTAAATAAACTGGAGGCGGTGCTGATAGCCAGACTATCATGATCTACTGCAATTAATTTGCCTGTGGGGGCAATGGCTTTAAATATTTCTACCGTATGGCCCGCACCGCCAAGCGTTCCATCAAAAACAATTTTTCCTGGTTTTAGATCCAGATATTCTAAAACCTCTTTTAAAAGAACCGGTATGTGTATTTGCTCTAACTTCATTTATTTTTAATCGGCTTATCGTTCCGAGTTAAAAACCAAATTTAAAATCCTAAATCTTCAAATGCTTTCTCGCTGCCGGAAAATTTCTCATCAGCAGATTTTGAATAACTTTCCCATGACTTCATTGACCATATTTCAGCTCTTGTTGAGACACCTACCAGAACAACATCTTTGCTAAGGCTGGCAAACTCTACAAGGCTTTTATCAATTTTTATTCTTCCCTGACCGTCAATAACTTCTTCGTGTGCAGACTTGAAAAACCACCTGGAAAATTCCTGATTTACTTTTGTCACAGGCAATACAGTTATTCTTTTTACTAATTCTTCCCAATTTTCTAAGGAATATAAAAAAAGGCATTTCTCATCATAACCCTTTGAAATAACTGCGATACCTTTTGAAAGGTTTTCTCTGAATTTCGTAGGGATAAATACTCTTCCTTTATTGTCTAAACTTCTCTGATATTCCCCTAGAAACATTTTTTAAATTTAGTTGGTTTTTATATTTTAGTGGGATTAAACTATCTTTTTATGGGATTTATATGTTATTTTCCTCCACTTTTCCCCACTTCACACCATAAAAATATAACAGTTATCATTATTTGTCAAGATTATTTTTGTTTTATTTTTGTTTTATTTAAGGAAAGTATTAAAAAATAAATTAATAAAAATTTTTAAAAAATTTGCGTAAGAAACAAAACAATACGGTAATGATTAATTTTTTAGACTGCCTTCATCTTCTTTTAAGTCAATTTTGCTTACTTTAAGCTGGCCATTTTCAGTCCTTGTAAGCTCTTCAATTTTCTTTTCTGCTTCGTTAAGTTTTTTCAGGCATAATTCTGAAAGTTTTACTCCTTCTTCAAATTTTTCCATCGCGCTGTCCAGGGAGATATTTTCATCTTCCAGATCTTTTACAACTTCTTCAAGTTTAGCCATTGCTTCTTCAAAAGTTAATTTATCAATATTCATTTTTATCCTTATTAATAATTTATATTAAACTTAATTGAACATATTATATTTTATCGCTCATTTATACTGCCTGGGCTTTTACTCATTACTTTTGATTCAATAAAGCCATCTTTGAGTAAAATCAAAGCCAGCTCATCAATGCTGATATCATTAATGCTTTTAACTATTTTATCTGTTTTTTTATTTTTAACTATTGAAAAACCTCTTTTTAAAATATTTGCCGGATTGTAAAAGCTCGTTTTTTCTAAAAGAATTTTAAGATTATTTTTCTTAAAAGTAAAAACAAAGCTGCAGTTATTTTTTAAAAAAACAAATGTATTATTCAAATTTACCCTATTGCTGCTGATCCTTCTCTTTATGTTTATTAAGCTGGCTTTAGCGCTTGTTATCTTAAACTTACTTTTATTTAATTTTATTAAATTTTTATATTTATTTTTTAAATCTTCATTCATATCATCATATTCCTGCCAAAGAGAATTTAATATGGTTTCAGGGCGGTTAAAGATTTTTCTCTCCTTAAGTGATCTTAATTCCCTCTTATATGAAGACAGCTTTTGGGTAATAAGGTTTAAAAACTTTTCACTGTTCTTATTTATTTTCAGTGTTTCATCTTTTTTATTAAGGATTGCAAGCTCTGCAGCATGGGTAGGTGTTGCTGCTCTTTTATCTGCAACAAAATCACATATTGTAAAGTCAGTCTGATGGCCTACCCCGGAAATTACAGGAACATTGCATTTAAAAATTCTCATTGCAAGCTCCTCATCATTAAATGGCGCCAGGTCTTCAAAAGATCCTCCTCCGCGGGCAATTATGATTACATCAGCCTTGTATTCTTCCAACTCATCAATTGCTTTGCATATTTCTTTTGATGCTTCACTGCCCTGAACAGGAGTATTCCTTAAAATAAGGTGATAATTTCCATATCTTTTATTTAGTATTTTAATTATATCTCTTATGACAGCACCTCCTTTTGAAGTAATTACACCGATTTTAGAAGGCAGAAGCGGAACAGGCTTTTTAATATTTTCATCAAAAAGACCTATGCACTGAAGTTTTTCTTTAAGCTGTTCAAACGCAAGGAGAAGGCTTCCTTTTTTAACAGGTATTATATTATATGCTATAATCTGGTATTCGCTTCGCTTATCATAAATGCTTACATAACCGTTTATATACACATGAAGCCCGTTTTCTATATTGAAAATAAGGTTTTTACAATTGTTCTCAAACATCGCTACCCTTATCATTGAATTTTCGTCAACGAGTGAAAAGTACATATGCTTTTTATTCGGATAGGCAAAATTGGTGATTTCACCTTCAATCCAGATGTTGGAGTAAGCGCATTCAATTTCGCTTTTTATTTCAAAATTTAGTTCACTTACCTTATAAATTTTTGTTCCGACAGGGATAGAGGAGTCCATATATTTAATTTGAAAGCTGCCAATAAATGATCATTATCTGGTTGAATTGTTATTCTGCTGAATTTGAATGGTTGTCGTATTATCACCTGCAGCAGCCTGGCTGGCTGTGCTTTTGCTGCCTATGCGGGGGATTATCACTATTACCACAATTCCTGCAATAATTATGACCCCGAGTATTGCTAATAATAATTTAGTAGTCCTGATAATTTGAGCCGCCATATTTTTTAATAAAAATTGTATTTCATAAAGATTTTTACAATTACATAAATACAAAATAATATTTCGAAAACTGCCATCA